>CAYGBH010000076.1:0-12842 GCA_964348055.1 uncultured Pirellulales bacterium | reverse complement strand
GATTGGTCAACAGTACTGCAACGGCACGTGCGGCTTTGGCACAGAGCAAATCGAATAGATAATCGCCTACCAGCAGTGTTTCTTCCGGCTCTACGCCGAATTGCCTACATAGCTGTAGCACGCCGAAGGCATCGGGTTTGACCGGCCCTTCCTCCCTACCGATTATAGCGTCGAATTTCAAGTTATGCTTGCGGGCGATAGCAAGCGCATTGCTTCGCCTGTTACGGGTTAATATCCCGATGTGAATGCCTGCTGCGCGAAGCGCCGAAAGTGTTTGTTTTGCACCGGTGTTAAGCCTGGATTCTGTTACCGCCTTTTGCTCGTGATAGTGCAGTATTTTCTCGACCTCCTGGCGCTGTTGAGCGGTCATTTTTTCCATCGACTCCAGAACGGGACCGGAATCTCTGGCCAAACCCATCTCTTCACGAATGGCGTCAAAGTCAAAGTAAGGCTGGGTTATTGTGCCATCCAAATCAAATATTACAGCTTTAATCGACATATCTCGTTAAAATTCGAAATTCTAATATCGAAATCCGAAACAATACCAAAATTCAAATACTAAATGCTCAAAACCTTATTCGCTCTTTCGCACAATAGATCCATTTCTTCTGTGTAACTGTCATTTTTTATTTAGCTTTTTTCCGCAACAGCTCAATAAAGTATCGGCAAGGCTGACCCAAAATTTTACCCTTTCGGACAATTATTCCGGTCGGCCTGACAAAATTCTCATTCGAAAGGGCAACCGCCTTTATCGTACCGCTGCTGACTTCCTGAAGGATAGCAGTCTGCGGCAGTATGCTTATCCCTGAGTTTATTTCCACCGCTCGCTTGACGGTTTCGATGTTATCGAATTCCATCACCGGCCGGACAACAATATTGTAACGCTCTAAAATACTGTCTATCCACACCCGCGTAGGGACACCTTTCCCGAAGGCAATAAATCTTTCAAACTGCAATCTATGAATATCAACCTGTGATTCGTGCGATAAAGGATGTTTCGGGCTGCAGGCCAGAACCAGCGGCTCAGCCTCAAAGTCATACACTTCCAATCTTCTGTCTCTTTTCGGAACCGCCACAAGGCCGATATCGATATCGCCGGCTAAAACGAATTCATATATCCTCTCGGCGCTAAAGTATTCAATATGTACATTTACATTAGGATAGCTAACCATAAATCTCTTAACGTAGTCCGGCAACGTGTGCATACCGATACTGAAAATTGCAGCTACGTTTATTCTGCTCGCAGAGGATTTTTGCGAGGAGCTCAGCTCATTCTTCAGTTGTTCGTATCTGTCAAGAATGTCTTTGGAGGCCTGGTAAAACAACTGGCCTTGTTTTGTAAGCTCAATGGGTCTTTTCTTTCGGTCGATTAGCTGGCACTTGTGCGCAAGTTCCAGCTGTGCAAGCTGCTGCGAGACCGCAGATTGACTCAAAAGATGTTTCTCGGCGGTCTTCGAGAAGCTCAATAATTCCGCCAAATCGCAGAATATCTTTAGCATTTCTATATGCATTATAAGCTATCCTGATAGATTGTATTACTATTACTGCCTTGTTTTAAACCATAGGAGTATGTTACATTAATATTTTGCCATTTACAAGATAATTATATAATTTTGTTATTAGTTTAGCTTATTGTAATAGTATTAGAGAACAGTAATTTCGATTTTTGGTGGAGATTAGTCAAATGGCAGCAAATCCTGTTATCCAAGCCGTCTACGAACAGGTTCTCAAACGTAACCCCGGCGAGGCAGAATTCCACCAGGCGGTAAAAAAAGTGCTGGATTCCTTGGGGCCGGTACTTGATAGAAACCCCGACTATGTCAAGGCAAAGATTCTCGAGCGCTTGGTTGAGCCGGAAAGGCAGATTATGTTCCGGGTGCCATGGCAGGACGACAAGGGCGATATCCACGTCAACCGTGGATTTCGCTTCGAGTTCAACAGCGCGCTTGGTCCATACAAGGGCGGCCTCAGATTCCATCCTACCGTCACTGCGAGCATCCTGAAATTCCTCGGCTTCGAGCAGGTCTTCAAGAATTCCCTTACTACCCTGCCAATGGGTGGAGGTAAGGGTGGGTCAGACTTCGACCCCAAGGGCAAGAGCGACAATGAGGTTATGCGTTTTTGCCAGAGTTTTATGACCGAGCTCTTCCGCCATGTTGGCCCCGACACCGACGTACCAGCAGGGGACATCGGTGTCGGCGGACGTGAAATCGGTTTTATGTTCGGTCAGTACAAACGTCTTTGCAACGAATTTTCCGGCGTTTTTACCGGTAAAGGACTGAACTGGGGCGGTTCACTCATTCGTGCAGAAGCCACCGGATACGGCTGTGTATACTTCGCCCAAGAAATGTTAAAGACCCGCGGTGAGGGTTTCGAGGGCAAGGTCTGTACCGTCTCCGGTTCCGGAAATGCAGCACAGTACACTGCAGAAAAACTCAACAAGCTTGGCGCCAAGGTTGTCAGCCTCTCTGATTCCAACGGTACAATCCATGACCCTGACGGGATTAACGATGAGAAACTCGCCTATGTTTTCGACCTGAAGAACGTACGACGCGGCCGCATCAAGGAGTACGCCGAGAAATTCGGTGTCGAGTATCTTGAGGATAAATGGCCTTGGGGCATTAAATGCGACTGCGCCTTCCCAAGTGCAACACAGAATGAGATTAGTGGTGACGATGCGAAAACACTACTCAAGAACGGCTGCTATCTTGTCTCAGAGGCAGCCAACATGCCGAGTACACCAGAAGCTATCGAACAGTTCATCGCCAATAAGATACTTTATGGCCCCGCTAAAGCAGCAAATGCCGGCGGCGTTGCTACTTCGGGCTTAGAGATGTCACAAAACTCGCTGCGCCTTTCCTGGACGCGCGAGGAGGTCGACCAGAGGCTCCACAATATTATGATTGCCATCTACAAGCAATGCCACGAGGCCGCTGAAGAATATGGTCAACCGGGCAACCTTTTAATGGGTGCAAACATCGCAGGCTTCGTCAAAGTCGCTGATGCGATGCTCGACCAGGGCCTTGTATAGAAAAGGCCAAGCTTATAGCTCAATAAAGAGGGTGAAAAGGCGCTTGCCAAAGCAAGCGTCTTTTTTATTGCGTAACTTTAGAGACATCATTACATACGGTGTCGATGGAAAAAACGCAGACATCGATAGAGTTATTCAACAGCACCTCTGAGATGGAACGGTTTTCCAGCCGTTCAGAGTACCCACGCCTTTGGAGTCTGGGAAGAGGGCAGGCCAGCAAGGATTTCTACGCTCTTCTGCCGCGGTATCGGCAGCACGGCGCATCCCTGGCCGCCCTCGGCGATATGTTCCGACACGAGTGGCCCCAACTGACTGCACAGCAGGTCACACCTCGGTCGCGGGAGCAGCGCGCGCATACGCCGGCAGATAGACGCGAGGCTCTCGTCCAACACGTTCCCGAGCGATAGGTTAACCAGCGGACATGGCTGGACGTCACCGGAAGCGCTGATGTAGAGCCTTTCCGAACCTGCGATGCAGCCGAACCGATCGGGTGTTTCCAAATAGGCCGGCGAGTTTACAGCAGGGTAGTCGGCAAAACGCGGGTCGGTATTGAACGTTTTGAACATTTGTTCATTCACATCGTGCCGCCGAAGCTCGGAATGGCTGCATGCAATCACGGCCCTTCCTGCCGGCCGAATGGGAATGACCTCCACAAGCCCAGCCCCGAGGTCTTTGGCCAGTTGCATCATGTTGTAGATGCTATCGTACATTATCCGTTCTTCCGGCATAGCTGCCGACAGCACTGGGAAAATATCCGCCCGCCTGAAAGTCTGTATCGCCTCGGCGGCGAGCTTGAAAGCGCCACGGTACTGGACAAAAGCATCGTGTTCGGCTGCCTTGTGGCTGTGAATGGAAACGCGTCCACCGAACAAGCCGGCTTCCTTGAAACATCTGGCCTTGTCGTCATTGAGAGCAAAGCCCGTCGTATTGAGCCAGGTTTCGGAGCGGCTATCCGCCGCGGCCACGACCGCCAGAGCCCTTTCAAACACGACTCCGGGCTCGCCTCCGCCGATGTTGAGCCAACTGCCTCCAACATCTTGAATCTCGCGCACCAACTCAACAAGCCGCGACTGAGGCATCGGTTTACTCGGCCCTCTTGCGTTGGAGCAATGACGGCATTTGTAGGGACAACGGTCGGTAATGGACAGAGTCACTTGTTCGGGCCAGATGGTGTTCGAGCGCAGGGCCCTCCTCGTTCGCGTCTCGGCGGCTGTGCTCGGCCAGTGTGGAACATACACAGCCACCTTCACGCACGTGTTATTGCTGTCTGCTCCGAACTGCATGATCTTGGCCCCGTCCGTGAGGATGTTGCCCGCCTTGTGCAGCCGCTTGAAGCGTCGGAGTGTCGTCAGCATGCTGTATGGTCTGCGAATAAGCTCGCTGCCAAGGACCTTAAGCCCTCCTCGGGTCATAGCTTGCCGCAAGAGCTTCAGTTCCTTTCCAACGATAGGAAAGAGTGATTTCATGATTGATGCTCCGCATTCGGCACAGCTGGTCTTTGTCTTTCAGGTCATCAGCAAGATAGCTGCGAAAGTTGCATCTATTATACCTTTCTGTCCCGAGATTTCAACAGCAATTGTGCGTCAGAGCTGATTAGAATCCATTGGCGTGATAGACACAGGGCAGCACCGCATCCTGAGAAGCTATCAGTACAGTCAATAATTAAGGCCCAGCAAAAATGTCATACTCTCAATGGTCCTGCTGGAATAAGCGCTCTTTTTTGTTGCCTCAGCTTAAAGATGCAACTATAATCTACCTCCGATGGAAAAGAACGTAGACATCAATAAAGTTGTTCGTCAGCACCTTGAAATGGAGCAGTTTTTCACCGGCTTCGCTGCCAAGGGTAAAACCAACCCGGCCGAACCACAGGAACAAGACGATGGTGCGGCTGCCACCGAGGCACAAAAGCAGCTCGAAATAATCAACGAGGAAGTCCACCAGTGCCGCAAATGCGAGCTGGGGTCACTGCGGACGAACACCGTCCCCGGCGAGGGCAACCCCACCGCCCGTATAATGTTTGTCGGTGAAGGACCCGGGGCCGATGAAGATGCGCAAGGCCGACCTTTTGTCGGAAGAGCCGGCCAACTGCTGGATAAGGTAATCACGGCAATGGGCCTGAAACGAAGCGATGTCTTTATAGGCAATATCCTAAAGTGTCGTCCGCCGGAGAATCGCGACCCCCGCGCCGATGAGATAATAAGCTGCCTACCTTACCTTCAGAGACAGATTGAGATAATAAATCCTGAGATTATTGTAGCTCTCGGTGCTCACGCGGCCAGGACGCTGTTGAACACCACCAAGTCGATAGGCCAACTGCGCGGCCAGTTCCACGAGTACTATGCCGGCCTTGGCAGACCGCCCATAAAGCTTATGGCGACATATCACACTGCTTATCTGTTGCGAAATTACTCACAAGAAAACCGCAGAAGGGTCTGGGAGGATATGCAAAAGGTTCTCACCGAACTCGGCCTGCCAATTCCGTGACCTTCGTTATAGCAGAAACGTCAGATTAAGTCTTGACCACCTCAACTAATTTTTGAATTAGGCCTTGTTTTTTGGACGGCTGCGGCTCATTCTTCATCCAGATATCCTTTGGGGACAACGAAGAATCTGTAGCCACCTACATCACTAAAAAAGATTCTATCCCTGTTGTCCTCCAGCCACTGTTTCCAGCCGTCTGCGTTCTGGAAGGATTGATTTGTATAACGCGCCAGCAAACGCTGGGCGGTATCTGCGTGTGTGTCGTCTTGCAAAAGACCAATAAGCCGTTCGAGGGTGTCCAGACTACGGTTCGAATCTATGCCCAGTGACTTAAGCTCGCCGTCTATGAGAAACACTCTGTTCCAATAAATGAACTCAAGATTTTCCCTGTAATATTGTACTAAACCGTCTGGATCGGTTCCGTACTTTTCCCAGAGTTCAGGGGCGAATACTGTCGTGAAGAATTGCTTCTTGTCTCCTCTTACCCTCGTGATTATGGCAGCAAGTCCGAGTGCATTCAATCGATCGCTTGAGGTTCTGCGGATTAAAGGAGCTTTGCCGTCAAATCTATGAATGTAGCATATACAATTAAGGAAAAATTTCTTGCCGGCTTCGGTCATCTTTGAGGGAGAAGCCGAGTACCCCCATTGCAGAAAGTTTCCATGTCGTCCCACTCCGACTGCTCCGTATTCCTTGCCGGTATTGAAACCCTTTACAAGTACTTCAGCATCAGGAGAATCAGTAAAGCCATAAGAGCGGGCTACAACACTGCCAAATCTTTTGCCTGTATTCTGGACACGCCAGACCTTCATTTTGTTGGGGAGTTTATCCTTACTCAAGTTACGACCATGATAATTCGGAGGCGTATCCAACTGCTCATAGTTCGGCTCAACCTTAAAAGGCTTCTGGAAAATCTCGTGCTCAAGCGACTCAGCATGAGCCGCATCTGCCATGCAGTTTCACAAGTATCCGGTTTTAAGGGAGAGTCTTGAGCATATAAAAGCGCCGGGAACTCCCATTGTGACAGTAGCTCGAGTGTACCGGCGGGAAATATTCGGACTCGGAGCCCTGGTGTCTAAACCGTCATGATCGATAATAGCAACGTCAAAATCGGCAGTCTCGTCTCCGGTAAAAGTATTGTAGTCAGTGGTCTCGACCTGTTTGAAGTGCTTGCTTAGGAAATCTACGAAATCCTTTGCGCGATCCGTATTAGGTAAACCAGCATACAAAATCCGCAGACCAATCTTGTTGGATGCAGAGACGTGTTTTGTCTTCTCGGTGGCAACGGCTTGTTGAGTACCTTCGGGCTGCTCTCTCTTTCTGCAACCAGAGAAGAATGTCACGATAAAAACAAATGAGAATGTTAATACTACCGCAAGTACTATTCTGTTTCTGATAATGTACTTTTTCATGAGCGGCAACTCCCTCGAATATGTTACGAACTGTAATCTTAATCATAGTAAATTTTTGCTGTTGAATCAAGCCGGATTTTAAAAAATCGCCCAGGGTATGGGTGATTTTGGCAGCAGTCTCCACACTTTCTTTTGCGCGTAAGCTAATTCGCTGATTTTTACAGACGTGGACTTTTGGTATCCTGCCAAACCCCGAACGACCCAAGGGATGATTTTGCTCAGATTCCGTCCCTAAAGTTTGCCTTTTAACAATTGCTGTAACCTCTCAAGCTCCCCGGACTTCATATGGTAACTATGTCCGCTATCGGGGAACCGGCCGCTCTGCACTTCTTTGCTGTATGCGCTGAATGCCTCAATTGCGCCGTCAGCCAGATTGCCGTAACTCTTGGCAAACTTTGGACTAGGCCCTTGTGTCAGCCCCAAAATATCAGGTGCAATCAGTATCTGTCCATCACAGTGGGGCCCGGAACCACAGCCAATCACCGGCACCTCGCAGCGCTTTGTGATGATCTCGGCCACCCCCGCAGCGGTTCCTTCAATCAGCAGCGAGCCGGCACCACAATTAACCATTTGCTCAGCAAGACTTACCAGTTCGGCAGCCATCTCTGCTGTAGTGGCCTCGGCCTTGAATCGTCCAATCTTACTGATACTCTGCGGCCTTATACCGATATGAGCCATAACAGCCATACCAGCATTGCTAACCGCCTTAATTACGTCCAGATACGCACCGGTCGCCTCAATTTTCACCATTTGTGCCCCTGCTTCAGCTACGAATCGGCCGGCATTCTTCACCGCTTCGGCCTTTCCAACCTGATAGGATAGAAACGGCATATCAGCAACCAAAAACACATTCGGTGCCCCCCGTCGTACCGCCGCGGTTATCGCAACCATAAAATCCATTGTTGCCGGCAGAGTTGAACCAAACCCAAGCACAACCTGGGCAGCCGAGTCACCAACCAGTATCATCTGAATATCGGTCTGAGAAATGAGCCTAGCTGTGCTGTAATCATAGCAACTGACTGCGGCAATCTTGTTATGTTGACGCTTGGCTGCCAGCAACTCTGCAATCGTAATTTGAGTATCCATAACCAATCCTTCCAGAAAACAGTACTAAGAAATAACAGCCTATCAGTTAAAATATGAGAACAAAATTGATTTATCAAGCGTAAAGTAATCAGGTTTTGAAGCTAAATCTGGCTGTTTTCAAAAAAAATAAAAAAAATTTAAGATTTTCATGATTAAAGCCTTGACTCTCAGTGACAAAAGTGTAGTTTTTTTTCAATTTTCCTCTTTTTGCTTAAAGAAATCTTTGGTATTTGCTCGATTAAATTATTAGGGACAATTAGAATCGGATAAGCAAGATTTCGAGGAAGCCATTATTAGCTTTTCATCACCCTCCTCCGAAGCCAGATTCTGTTGTCATTAGAATCTGGCTTTTTTTATCCTTATGGCTGTTAAAACAGGCAATTACAAGAATTCCTTTCGTGTTAAGCCGGGGAAGGCAATGAGTATTTTGGGAAAGAGAAATTATGAAAACGATGATAATGCTGATTGTAGTCGCAGTGATTCTATGTTGTATTTCCGGTTGTGGTCCGGGCCAGCCATTTGAGATAGAAAGCTCTCACACGCCCCTACCTATGACACCAACACATGTAGTGGCCGTTAAATGAGCGAATAAAGTTCTTCGGCCCAATAAACCTCTTTATCGTCAGGCAGAAGAGTTAGAGTCGTGGTGTTGAACTTGCCGGCAGTTTACTCCGTTGATTCCGGACAGGACATAATATAGTCGATACAGTCACTTAATTTAGCTGTTGCGACGGCGACGGTACAGTCGGCAGCACCATAATAGAGACTAAGCTGATCGGTTTCTTTGTGAACAACAGCACCGGTAGGGAATACGACATCGCTGACATCACCGATACGTTCGTATGGTGCCCGCGGTCCCAGGACCCACTCATCCCCTCGGCGCAAGACCCTCCACGGCTCTTCTGGATCCAAAAGGGCCATTCCGACGCGGTATATTGCTCCGGCAGTTGTACTGCGGACACCGTGGTAGAATAACAACCAGCCTTGCGGCGTTTCTATAGGCTGACAAGCCAGCCCGACTCTATGGCAGTCCCAATAGGCCTGTCTCGTTCTAATCAACGGCCTATGGTCGCCCCAGTGCTTCAGGTCAGGTGAGAAACTAATCCACATATGAGCCTCGCCTCGAACGATGGGGCGGTGAATCAGTGCAAATCGCCCCCTAAATCTGCGGGGAAGCAGGCAGGCATCTTTGTCCTCCGGTGGTAAAAGAGAGCCGAGGCGGGCAAAAGTCTTGAAATTTTTGGTAATCGCCAGCGAAACTACGGGGCCGCCCTCACTGAAAGAAATATACGTAATGGCGAATTGTTTTTGCTCCTCGAGCCAAACAACGCGAGGGTCTTCCAGCCCCCATCTTTCCTCTTGAGAGCTTTGGTTAGCCTCGAGAGTTGGCGCAGGCTCAATTTCCCAGTTCGTGAACCCATCGGCACTGCGGGCAACAGTAAAATGCGAAAAGCCACGCATATCCTCAACGCGAACCAACAGCAGCACTTCTGTATTCAACTTAGCAGCCGCAGGATTAAAGACTGCATTTGTCGGATAGGGCCAATCTTCCGGCGTCATTATTGGATTGCCTTGGTACCTCTTGAAGAGTTCATGCGCTTTTTTTTGCCGTAAAAGTTCAGGCATAGCTTCAACTCCAAAACATCAAAGGATATTTCTATACCAAAAACTAAAGGCGAAAAACCATAACTTAAAATTCAAAACGGCTCAGCTTCACGCTTTTAGCTAACATTAACTACATTAATCGGCAAGATAGGCAATCCACCGTAAATTAAAGTACGAATTTTAGATACGACTGTGTAGAAATTCTCCGACCCGGCAGGCAAATCTGAATAACGGCGGTGCATTTCATGTTTCCTCCTCCCGGGAGAGGGCCTTAATTCGTTATTGACGCTTCCATATTATGTTTTCACCAGCTGTACTTGGTATAAGCTTTGGTACAATGGGCAGCTCTGCGCCAGCTCATCGTGTTGGCCTTGAGCCACAATTTGCCCCTCATCCATTACCACTATCACATCTGCGGTAATAACAGTGCTGAATCTGTGGGCTATTATAAAACTGGTTCTATCCTGCATAATTTCCTCGATGGCATTGTGGATTTTGGCTTCGCTGTCAGCATCGACCTGACTTGTTGCCTCATCGAAAATCAGGATTGGGGGGTTCTTCAAAATCGCCCTGGCTATGACAATTCTTTGTAATTGGCCACCGCTCAGGCCAGCACCCTGTTCACCTATAATTGTGTCATAGCCATCAGGCAGCAGGTCAATAAATTCGTGGGCAAACGAACGCCTGGCCGCGGCAATTACCTCTTCTCTGGTAGCGCCGGCCTTGCCATACGCGATATTTGCCGCTATAGTGTCATTGAATGTCACCATATTCTGCGTAACCATTCCAATCTGACTTCGCAGACTAAATAGCGTCGCATCTCGAATGTCTTTGCCGTCTATCAGGATTTGGCCATTATCGGGGTCATAAAACCTCGGTATCAAATTTGCCAGTGTCGTCTTACCTGAGCCGTTAGGTCCCACAATGGCGACATTATGCCCTGCCGGGACTGAAAGATTGACTCCCTTTAACATCGGCCTGTCCGCGCCGGGATAGGTAAATACAACGTCTCTGAATTCTATTTTCTCTTTCAATGGCGGCAGAACAATCGCCTCGGGCTTTTCGAACTCAGCCGGCGTATCTATGACAGTAAACACTCTTTCCGCGGCGGCATTTGCCTCCTGTACCTTATTCCAGACGCCACTGGTCTTTCGCACCGACTCAGCGGCAGCGCCCAGGAGAAGCAACAATCCCAAAAACTCACTACCGTCCATCTGACCCCGAGTGACCCACTGTGCTCCGACTATCAAAGCAGCCAAGCCTGCAATCATTCCAAATATTTCCATTATCGGGGCGGTAGCGGCTTCAACTTTCGAGATTCTCAGCAACTGCTTTAACAATCTCTTATTTATCATCCTAAAATTGTCTCGTTCATAGCTATGGCGATTATAGACCTTGACAACTTTAAGCCCTGCCATTGTCTCCTGGAGCTTTGCCAGCATTTGTGACCCAGCCATCAGTGACTTCCTTGTAGCCCGTTTCATTTTTTTCCCGAAAACAGCCACCAATGCCAGCACAAATGGTGCACCACACAAGAAAATCAGTGTTAGCTGCCAGTTTAGCCACATCGCGAATCCCAGCAGAAAAAGAGTGTTCAGCGGCTCCCGCACAGCTTTTCCAAGCATTATTCTAACGGCCTGGCCAATCACGCTGGTATCGCGGATAATTCTGCTGACAGTATCACTCGGCCGTTCATCTGCGAAAAGCCTGACAGGTGTCTCCATAGCATGACCAAAGGCATCTTCCCTCAAATGATTTATTCCCACCTGCACAATCTTTTGGGCCACGTATTCCTGACAAAACCTTGCCAAACATCGAATTACCGTAACGACCCCTATCGCCAGTATAATAAAGGTTACCGCTTTTGCTTTATTTTCTCTGTCTTGCTGTCTTGGGAGAAAGCTCGTCCACTTTTCTAAATGACGCAGGTAAAAAGGCTTTGGGCCTGTATTAAGTGTTAGTGTTTCAATATCACCGGCAGCTTTTCCGTCGCCCTGTACTTGAATGGCAAGTTCGCTCTTTTCCGATGCGGTTGCAAGTGTTTCAAGCAGTTCGGTAGAAGGAATCTTTTCCCTGTCTCCTTTAGCTAAGAGGTCGTTGACGTCAATAATTTTATCAAGTCTTTGGAATCCAGCTTCTTGTGCGATGCTGTCCTTCTTAATATCCGTTACGAGAAGGTAGTGAAAAATATCAGATTCACGAAAATCCGTTTTTTCCGGCACGTAGAAGATCAGGCCGTACCGATGTGCGCTGACTTTTCTATCCACCCAGCCGCCCAGACCCTCCTCGCCCATCATCACTTTCAGCAGCGGTATAACCGTCATAAAACTTAGTGACAAAAGGGAGGCAACGATTATTGCGCTGACGACGACAACAATAATGTATGGCCATTGCGGCCACACATATTTGAATACTCGTCTAAAAGCTTTCATTCGATAAGCTTCTCCATAATATAGCGTTAGCATTGAGCGTATAGCGTTTAGTATTATCATTCCTGCGAGGCAGAAATCTATAACGCATACGCTGCCCGCCATTCATTACAGCGCGGACAGACTAACAAACTTGCCAATGCAGGTCAAGTCCAAAGTACAGAGAAGGCTATCAGGAAATCAGGGTATGAGGATGCAGGATATCAGGAAATCAGGCTACCAGGAAAAACTAATCTGCCTCTGGCGGACAAACCTGATTCCTGATAACCTGATGTCCACTACCTGATATACCGATAACCTGATGCCCTATACGAGGTAAGGAGCAGTGAAATGAAAATTGACCGGCTGATTTTGGGTGCATATGAAACCAACTGCTATATCCTGCGCCAAAGCGCTACAGCTAAGGACTGTCTGATTGTTGACGCAGGCCTTGAGGCCGACCGGCTAATCAACTTTCTAAAGGAACATAAATTGAATCCTGTTGCGGTGGTCCTTACTCACGGCCACATAGACCACATTGCAGGCGTAGCTGCGTTGCGAGCCGAGTTCGCCGATATAAAGGTTTATATCCATAAAGTCGACGCCAAAATGCTCACAGAAGCAGAACACAATCTATCGGCCCTCGCAGGGGTACCTTTCAGCGCGGACCCTGCTGATTTATTTATCGAAGCCGGCGATATAATCGAGCAGGTCGGCATAAAGCTGCAGGTGCTTCACACCCCCGGTCATACGCCGGGCGGGATCTGCCTGTATTCACCTGCCCCCGCCCCCGTTTCTGCTTTCGCAGAAAGCACGGGG
>CAYGBH010000075.1:0-12897 GCA_964348055.1 uncultured Pirellulales bacterium | reverse complement strand
TGTAACTTATTACCACCTGTCGCCAACCTCAAAAAAGGACCGCAATTATATAAATAATAGCAATTTTCGAAAAAATTTTCAAGTGAACCGTTAGTTTGCTCCCATTTTCCGGTTTAAAAGAGTAGGACCAACGAGTTCAAGTGAAATGAAAATACTAACGATTTTTGAAAGGGCACTAAGATGAAACAAACAATTTCAATTCAATGTTCTTCATTACGTTCTTCCTCACGGCGAATGATCTTTGTTTGTGTAATTCTTCTATTCGTTTCCCAATCGATCTTGCGTGCTGAAATTCAAAGAAGTAGCTTTGAATTTGACGGGCGTCTCAGAAACTATATGGTGTATTTGCCCAACAACTATATCAGTAGCATAAAATTTCCCCTGGTGATTCATTTGCACAGCCGTGGTTGGACTGCTCAACAGGATATGGACTATATAAAGCTGAATCAGGTGGCAGACACCTCCGGATTTATTGTTGTTTACCCCAGTGCGATCGGTAAGGCCTGGAATAGTGGTGGTGTGCCGGCTCCCGATCCCGATGTCGATGATGTTGGATTTATCAATGCTTTGATTGACATCATGAGTAATCGTTACAGCATTGATCTTGAAAGGATTTATGCCTGTGGTTACTCCCGCGGAGGCTTTATGGCATACACATTGGCCTGCCAACTCAGTCATCGCATTGCAGCTATAGCGTCTGTCGCCGGGGTTATTTCAACCTCTATTGCAGAGTCTTGCCATCCGCTTCGTACAGTCCCGGTTCTTCATATCCATGGCACAGCGGATACCTGGGTGCCCATAAATGGTAAATCTGGCATTTATTCAGCAGATCAAACCTTAAGTTATTGGACTAATTTCAATGATTGCGTTCAGGTTGACACCACCATATTGCCGGATTTAGATCCGACAGATGGCTGCACGGTTGAAAAGATTACTTATACAGACTGTTCCGACAATAGTAACGTAGTTTATTACAAAGTAATCAACGGAGGTCATACCTGGCCTGGTGCTGGTCCACTTCATCCTGCATTCGGTAATACAAACCAGGATATTAATGCCAGTGTAGAAATCTGGAATTTCTTTAAAAACTATAAAGTTGTCACCAGTTGTCCGCAGGCATGGAATCCCAACCCGGCTGATGGCGCCGCATGTCTGGAGACTTGGGCAACACTTAGTTGGGGAATCGGAGCCGGTGCGGTTTCACACGATGTGTATTTCGGCGAGAATTTTGACGATGTCAACAATGGCACCGGCAGCACGTTCCGAGGCAACCAGACCGAGACGTCTTTTTCTGTTGGTTTGGCTGGATGTCCTTATCCGGATGGCCTTGCTCTACACACAACATACTACTGGCGCATCGATGAGGTCAATGACCTAGACCCGAATAGTCCGTACAAAGGCTTTGTCTGGAGTTTCATAGTCTCCGAGCCCGGTCTTGTGGGCTACTGGAAGCTGGACGAGACAGAAAGAGATATTGCCTACGATAGTGTAGCTGTAAACGATGCCGTTGTGTTTGGTGGTGCTCTCTGGCAGCCTACAGGCGGTCAGATAGATGGTGCGCTGGCGTTCGACGGGACTGATGATTATGTCAGCACCGACTTTGTGTTGAATCCGACAGACGGGCCGTTCAGCGTGGTTGCTTGGGTCAAGGGTGGGGCCCCAGGCCAAGTCGTTTTGTCGCAAATGGGCAAGGCGAATTGGCTTCTGGCGGATGCATCGGATGGCAAACTCATGACGGAGTTAGTTCCTCCTGCTGGCCGGACCGTCCCACCACCGCTGGTATCGGAATTCGTCATCACAGATGGCAACTGGCACCGTATCGGCTTTGTGTGGGATGGTTCCTATAGAGCCCTGTACGTTGATGGAGCAGAGGTTGCAAAAGATGCAAAATCCTTCTCTTCTATGTTGGAAAGTTCGGATGGCGGTCTATATTTGGGTGCCAGAAAAAATCTCGATACAGCCAGTTTCTTCTCCGGCCTGATTGATGACGTCCGCATTTATAACCGGGCGATAAATCCATAGACGATCCATTCACTTGCGGATTAGGACCTTAAGGTTAGAAAGGAGGTAATGAATATGAGGTAAATGACAAGGTTTGCCAGGGCTTGTCAGCAATATATCTGGCAGTTGTGTAATAGGTGTATATGTGTTTTTGAAAGGTAACTTTTGTAAAGATTCCAACAAAAAAGGAGAATAATTCGATGAAAACAATAATGAAAAAACTAATTTCAATCAGTACCATTCCTGTGCTTGTGCTGGCGTTGCTGTTGGTTTTAGGCACAGTTTTGGCGGATGATTCCAAAAAACCTTCCCCATCGCTTGAATGTACAATCACGTATAACTTCGTTGGTCATCTTGAGATATTCGATGACGAGGGAAGATTACTTGTATGGGACGGGGAGATTCATGGAGACATCGAGGGACGAATATTATGGTGGTTCGTACTAGAGGGTGGACCACCCATGCCTGATGAAGCACAGGTGTCCTTCTACGAGGCTCGATGGGAAATCTTGGATGGTGATGACTTGCTCCTAGCCGGAGACAGCTCAGGTACAACTGCAAGGCCGCCCGGAACAGACGCTATTTGGCGGGGAAACGGCAGAGTCACAGAAGCGTATGGAGAATTCGAGGATTGGAATAGTCGCCAGACGTACGAAAGTGGAAATATTAACTGGGATTTCCCATATTCGGGCGAGGGCATATTCAGAATAAACTGACGTACAACGAACGGATAAAGAAGATGTATAGATTCTGTCGGCGTCAAGGGAATATGTCAGTCTATCTGTTCAGCGATTCTGTCAGCGCCACTTCTCTTTCCAGGCTGTTCTCGCCAGACCGACGTTCAGTATATGCCGATGGTTCCTGGAAGATTTACTGGGATTGCTGGAACAGCAATGTACCACCAGCACAGTAGTAACAAACCAAGCTGGCTGCGATAGACAGCAGCACCGGGAAAACGCAGGACATAAAGTACAATTCGTATCACAAAACTGAAGGGCTGTGAGTATAAAACTTTCAGCCCTTTTTTGTGGCCCGACGGGTACATTGATACCGGCAAGACCCTCGATGCAAGCAGTTTCTTCTCCGGCCTGATTGATGACGTTCGCATCTACGACTGGGCGATAACTCCATAGTGATCCGGTCACTGGCGAATTTGCGCACCTCAGAAATAAACAAAACGCCCAGTATTCTTAAAAGGCTGGCAGTTTGAGATTCTGTCAGCCCTTAACATTCTTGGATAACGTTCGTTGATACCGGCGCTAAATTTTCACATTTTCATAACCCACTTATAATGAAGGGCTTATTGATAGGGTATTTCTGCTGAATTGGCAGATAACGGTTTGTCGAGTTGTATCAGGGTTGTACGCTTCGACTCACGAAAAATGGGCCATTTCGGGGTGCTTCGTGTACGGCTCAATGCGCTTCTGGTTGGTCGGTGGGACCAGTCCGAGAGATTTTGGCAAGTCTCTGTAACAATATCCTGTAAGCTGATGTTGTGATTTACGATTACACTGGTTTCGGCCGGTTTGGCTCTTGACAGCAAGGCTGATTTTGCGCATCTTATAACGGCAAGGCGAAACTTTGATGCCTCGAAGAAGGGACATCATACGGTAGCTTTGTTTAATTATTGGAATTCTTTGACCCCTTTTATCAAAAAGGGGAAGATAGCGATGAAAAGAGCAGGTTTTACACTGATTGAGCTATTGGTGGTAATTGCCATTATTGCGATTCTTATGGCAATTCTCATGCCCGCTTTGCGTTTAGCCAGAGACCACGGGCGAAGGGTCCACTGCGTTAGTAATGTAAGGTCTCTAACAATGGCGTGGTTTCTGTACCAGGATGATAATGATAACGTGTTGGTCTGTGGCAACGTGCCCAGGAGTGCACAATTCCAGGACTCACCTGAAGCGTTCTGGGTAGAACCGCCGCAAGGTCCTTCCGGTAACTACACAGGCGACCCAGAGCCTACGCTTGAAGACGAGTTGACAGGCATAGAGCGAGGGGCATTGTATCCTTATGTCAAGACTGTCGATGTATATCGCTGCCCATCTGATGACAGAAAAAGAAATCCAGGTCGAGCTACCTTCCGCAGTTTTTCCATTGCTGGGGGAATGAATGGGGAAGAACGCTACGGCTACACCAGAAGGGCTGTCAAGAAATACACTGAAATAAGAAATCCCGTCAGCAAATATGTTTTCGTGGAGGAAGCCGACCCCAGGCAGTGGAATATGGGCTCCTGGATTGTGTATCCTACGGGAGATAGCTGGTGCGACCCGTTGTCAATTTGGCACGGCAACCGAAGCTGTCTCGGCTGGGCCGATGGCCACGCAGAAATGAACAGATGGCTGGATGAACGCACAATCGAAATGGCTCAAATCTATGCTGAAGAAGGAGGTTGGAGTCCAACTCATCCTGACAATCCAGACCTCAAATTCATGCAGAGAGGTTATGCGCTGAGGCCAGAATAGGGCCGCCCACCTACTAACAAGCAATCCTATTATAGACCTCCCGGATACAAAGATATGAACATACTGCTTACAAATGACGATGGCATTTTCGCATCCGGCTTGGCTGCAATCGCACCATGAGCCGATAGGCCTGCTCGTTGCCGGTATCTGGGCCTGATAGGCTGGCAGGACCGGTCCAGAAGATTCTGGCTAATCTGTGGTTTTCATGACAAGAATACGTTGCTTCGTAAGGGCATACGAGGGAGACTCAACCGGTGGGTAATCCAGCAATTTTCCTTGACGAGCGGGTAGCTGATTTGGTATATAGAAAGTAAGAAGGTCATTAGGATTTCGGCTTTCAGGCAGGAGACGCTTCCATCGTGGTTAGGAACAGTCCGAAGTACAAAGAATAGCGAAGTACATCCAAGACCACCGGTATCGTATGCTTCACAGACAGTATCTCTGCCTTGTCGGCTAATGGCCAGTTTTCAAAGGAAGGGGCAATTCCAAATTGTAGGATATGTGTTGACTAAGCATGGACATAGATCGGGACATAGTCAGGAATACGAGCCATTGTTAGCCGTATCATTTTTGAGTTTTTTGAAGGAGGATTATTATGTATGGGAAAATGATCTATTTGGTTTCTTTAGTTTGGGTGCTAACTCTGGCGTCCATAACTTACGGCATCCAGCTTGGTGACTTTGAAAACAATATGGACGGTTGGAGCGTCGCCGACGACCCCGATATTCTCACTGACCCCAATGTCTCGGTAAGCTACAGCGATACGAGTGGAGTTACATTAGGAATTTACAGTCTCAGGATTGATGCGAATCCAGGCTACCAAAATGCTATTGTGTACAACCTGATAGACCAAGGGCTGGTTGACGAGTTCAGGAACAACCTCAAGGTCTCGGTAGACATTACGCGGCTGGCTTCCGAGTGGACCGATATTGGAAGCTCGTGGTGTGATTTCTCTTTGGCCATCAATGCAGGTAGTTCAGCAGAGGGTAACGCATGGGACTTGGGGGATCCGGGGTATCAGCAGGGGTATGAGCTGGATGAGCCCGCAAATTGGTGGGTTGCTCTGGGGGATGAACCAATGAGCGTTATCTACGACTACTCTTTGACTCTCAATCAGATTAATTTTGACAACCTCGAGTATTTGGAGCTCATCTTTGTCGCGAATTGGGGTGGATTCGACCCTGGCGGCGTTTACTATCTTGATAATGTGCAAATGTTCGGCGGGGGGCCGGCTTACGATCCGGATCCAGCTGATGGTGCCAGAGACGTCTCGAGAGATACTACTTTGAGCTGGACATCGGGAGTATATGCTGACAAACATGATATATATTTTGGCACCAATTTTGACGATGTAAACGACGCCAGCAGAGCCAATCCGCTCAATGTACTGGTCAGTCAAGACTATGGCCTTAACACTTATGAGCCTGGCAACCTCGTATCCGGCGAGAACTACTTCTGGCGGGTCGATGAGGTCAATGACCTGCACCCCGACAGTCCGTGGAAAGGCGATGTCTGGAGTTTTACGACTGCGTATCCCAGCGGAGGTTACGTGATAGGGGACTGGGAAGACAACCTGGACAATTGGGTTCTTTTTCCGGGCAGTGATGCTTTGTTAAGTTACAGCACAACTGGGGCCACGTTGAACAACAAAAGCCTCAAGCTGGAAGTTCCAAGTAGCTTCTGGATTATACGTCTCAATCTTAACGCTGAGCAGCTTGAAGCCCTTAAGGCTAACGACCTGCTCATAATGGACGTGACGTGGGTCACTTCCGAGTGGCAAGGGCACTCCTGGTCCCAAGTCCATAAAGTTGCCATCAATTCCGGTGCGACTGGATGGCGGGAGATGATTACCCCTGTTTCTGATACAAGTAATCCTGATTCTCCGGGAAGCTGGGATCCATCGAGTTTCGGAGACTCCGATACAAGAACGTTAGTCTGGGACTACTCTGGTATTGATGTTGGTAGCATAGAAGAAGGTGGGTGGACGCGAATCAACATCTCCCAGAATCATGATTCAAGTGCCGGTATTGGAACTTATTACTTCGACAATGCGCGCCTGTTAAATAGCAGACTTGCCTCTGACCCGCATCCTGCTAATAGGCAGACGGATGTGCAGACCGAGCCTGCTCTTAGCTGGAAGCCGGGCAAGTATGCTGTTACACACGACGTGTATGTCGGGACCAGTTTTATCGATGTTAACGACGTCAACACGGTCAACTTGGCCAGCTACCCCAACGTTACACATCAGAGCGTCGATGAGAATATTTTTGAGCCGGGAGTCCTTGAGTTAGGGCAGACTTACTACTGGCGTATTGATGAGGTTAATAACCTCAATCCTGATAGTCCGTGGGCAGGCTATGTCTGGAGCTTTACGACAGGCAATTTTCTTGTTGTGGACGATTTTGAGTCCTACAATGACCTTGAACCTGCTGACCCCAACAGCAACAGGATATTTAGTGCGTGGATAGACGGATACGATGTCCCAACAAACGGCTCTATTGTCGGTTATGAGAATCCTCCTTTTGCCGAGCAAACCATCGTTCACAGTGGTGGGCAGTCGATGCCATTCTCCTACGACAACGACATGAAATATTCAGAAGCCCAGAGGGCTATCGGTGGTTCTGAGCGGGACTGGACCAGGGAAGGAATTAAGGAATTGTCGCTGTGGTTTAGAGGTTATCCAGCCTATTCCGGCGGCTTCCTGGAAGGATCTGTCGGCACCTATACAATAACCGGCTCCGGTGCTGATATCTGGGACACATCTGATGAGTTCCACTATGCCTATAAGATGCTCACCGGCCCCGGCTCGATTATAGCAAGAGTCGTGAGCATCGGTAACACTGACCCATGGGCCAAGGCCGGCGTTATGATTCGTGAGACGCTGGAACCGGGCTCAAAACATGCCTTTGCATATATCACGCCCAGCAACGGGGTCGCATCCCAGGGTCGTGTCAGTACGGGCGGCGATAGTTTCAGCACGAACCAGGCAGGGATCGCTGCACCGCACTGGGTGAAGTTGGAGCGTGACTTCGGCGGCAACTTTACTGTTTCCCATTCGGCTGATGGCTCCACCTGGGTACCGGTAGAGAACGCTACAAAGGCAAACATCCAGATGAGCGCGAATGCCTATATAGGTCTGGCTGTGACGTCACATAACACCAATGCAACGTGCGAGGCCCAATTCTCAAACGTCAGTATTACCGGTAACGTCAGTCAGCAGCAGTGGATGGACCAGGATATTGGGATAACAAGCAACGATCCTGAGCCGGTGTACGTGGTTCTCAATGACAACGCTGTGATTTATCATGATAATCCAGATGCGCCATTGATAGGTGAATGGACCGAATGGAAAATCGACCTGCAGGCGTTTGCAGACCAGGGCGTGGACCTGGCCAATGTCAATAGCATCGGTATCGGCATCGGCACCAAAGGCAACACGACAACGTCTGGCGGTTCAGGTATGATGTACTTTGACGACATTCGGCTGTATCGACCGAGAGATGCTGCCGCAGAGTAAAAGCTATTTCTGATTTGTGGTTTTATGTGACGAAATAAGCTTTGCGAGATGCGATACAAGAAGCTTTCTCTCTTGATTCTGAGCCGCGAAAACGATATAAATAGTCTCTGTGTCGGCGATTTTCATATAACTAAGATGCGAAGTCATTATGAACAGACGAATCGGATTCACGTTAATCGAGCTTCTGGTAGTCATTGCCATTATCGCCTTGTTGATGGCTATCTTGATGCCAGCCTTGAATCGGGTCAAGAAGCAGGCCCGCACCACCGCCTGCCAGGGCCAGCTCAAACAATGGGCCCTTATCCTCGCGATGTACACCAGCGACAACGAAGGCTATTTCCACAACAGACCTTTCGGGCAAAATTACCAAAAGATGTGGCCGCAATTCTATCAGCCATACTATAGCGACCCAATGATGCGCTGCTGCCCGGCTGCCCGGAATCCCGACCGTCACACAGGTCCGTACGGCACCTGGGGCTGGAAGGCGGGGGCGGGCGACTCGGACTGGGGCTGGGGAGGTTCCTGGGTGCCGAAAGAAGGATTCTTCGGCAGCTATGCCATGAACCGCTACATTCTCAACAAGACCGGCTCGGAGTACTGGAGGAAAATCGGCGTAAAAGGCGCAGATAACGTCCCGGTGTTTGTCGATTGTATGTATGTGGCGATCAACCCGGCTTCGACAAACGCACCTCCCGCTTACGACGGGGCCCGCTCGAATCAAATGCAGTTCTCGTGCATAAATCGCCACCCAGGACATATCAACGGCCTTTTCTTAGATTGGTCCGCGAGGAAAATCGGCCTGAAAGAGCTCTGGGTCCTCAAGTGGAGCCGAACCTTCGACACCGCCGGCCCCTGGACCATCGCCGGCAACGTCCGACCCGAAGACTGGCCGCAGTGGATGAGAAGTTTCAAAGACTATTAGAGCGAATAGAGGAGGAATCTATGAGAAGCTGTCATTTGTGCACCTGCTTTCATAGGTGCAAACTTGTCACCGCGAAGGCCGAGAGCAGGAATGCAGTTAAAGGATACTTTTACGGGGAAATACGGACTTGACCCCCGCTGGGTCTTGTTCCGATATTATCCTTGACACAAGGTAGCTGATATGGTATAAGTACAAATAGCTGACATCGGTGGGCTTTTAATCTTTTAAGAAGCTGAAATCTCAAATAGTCTTTTTTTAAGGCTCTCGCTTTTCAATTAGTAATTCATGTCAGGTTTTGAAGCGAGAAGGAAGAAAGGAGGTGGTGTCAAATCATGGGGAATTGTCTTGGGCAGATATATGTCCGAATGAAACGAAGGTAAGAATCTCTATTATCTGTTTCTATATTTTAACTATTTTTTAAGGAGGTGTATTATGTGTAAGAAAATGATTCATCTGGTTTCTTTAGTTTTGGTGCTATCCTTCGCATACACAAGTTACGCCGATGTTGTGATAGGCGACTTTGAAGGTAGTATGGACGGTTGGGCTCTGACGTGGGAGGGGACATCAACAATAGCTCTAAGTAACATCGGAGCCACGTCGGGTAGCCAGAGTCTCGCTGTAACCGCACCAACGAACGCTTTTTCCTGGGCAGTGATGCGGGAGGGTCTTGTGGACCTTGCTAACTATCATACTATTTCGGCTGACATCACATGGGTTGCTTCGGAATGGGACCCACAATCCGGCATATGGGTCAATTTCAAGGAGTTAGCTATAAACAGCGATGGCCCGAGTGGTTGGGCGCAGTATACACCCACCGACGTGGTCAATCCGGACTACCCTGGCAGCTGGGATCCCGGCTGGGGTGATCAGACGAGGACGCTTACCTGGGACATCTCGGGCTATGACGCGACCGGTGCCACATGGATGCAGATAATCTTCTCCACGAACATGGGTAGTGTCACTACGGCGGGGAATTATTACATCGACAACGTGAAATTGATCGGTGGTGGAGCCACGATCCCTGTGGATGCCGGTGGAGACATCGCGGCGGCGAACGCGGCCGCTGTGGCCGGCGATACTATTGAGATCGCCGCCGGAACCTTCGTTCTCACCGGGCAGATCGAAATCAAAGATGGTGTCACCTACCAGGGCGCCGGGGCGGGGCTGACCATCATCGACGGTAACAACGTTACTCGCGCCTTCGTTGCATGGGGCGACCGCGGCGCCACCAACGGCCAGGTCGATGCAGACGGTCTCAGCGTGCCTAACACCACCGGTCCGAAGGACTGGGTTCTGGATGGGATGACCATCCAAAACTGCGTTGCGGACACCGTAGAACGCCGGGATATCTTGAGTGCCGCCCGCGACCTGCTCAACAACTACACTGGCACGCCTTATACGCTCGCGACCGCGCAGGGAGAGAACGGCGGCGTTGCGGAGAACCCCGGGTGGTTCGACATCCTCAGTGGTAGTGCCGACGATAATCTCACCGATGTGGAGCTTCAGGCTTACCTCGACGGCAATCCCGTCGGCAGCGCCGGCCACTTGGTGTTAAATGATGACAAGAATCGTGACGGTGGCGCGGTCTTTTGCGGCAATGGCGCGGTCGGCACCATTCAGAACTGTGAGTTCCTGAATAACTCTACGCCGGTTGATGGTGATGACGGGGGCGCAGCCAGCGTTGCGGGGCTTTCCGTGGTGACCATGAACGACTGTCTCTTTGACGGCAACTATGCCTGTTCTCCAACTTCCGTTTCTGAGGAAGGTGCTGACGGCGACGGTGGTCATATCAGGGCGCAAGGCAGTACTCCCGTGGGTGGATTCATCACTCCCGGCACCACGCTCATTTGTAACCGTTGTGTCTTCCTAAACGGCAACGCAGAAGACGATGGCGGTGCGATACAAGCAGCCGCCCAGGGTATCGTGGTCCGCCTCGACGCGTGCTGGTTCGAAGCAAACACATCCTGGGACAACGGTAACGTCCTGTCGTTCCCAAACGAGGACCAAAACGAGGCCACGGTCACAAACTGCGTTTTTGTGAACAACATCACAAAAGCTGACAACTCACCCGACCGGATGATTGAGACCAGAAGGAACAGTAAGTTCATCAACTGCACATTCGTGGGCAACCACCAGGAAGACCAGGACCTTATCTACAACAATGCCTCTGCAGCGGACGGCGACAATGATGGGGTCGATGACGAAATGGCTGATACCACAGAAGTCGTCAACTGTATCTTCGCTAACAACACGTTTGGCTCCGGTGCCAATAACGATAGCATCCTAAGTTGCCGCAACAACGATTTTACGATCGCGGCGACGAATTGCCTGTTCTTCAACAATCTGAAAGCGGACGGGACTAGCGAAATGCGCATCCAGAACAAAGGATCAGAGACGGGAAGCGTTCTGACCGACCCCCTGTTGGATGCCAATTACGTCCCAGGTGCAGGTTCACCGGTCATCGATGCAGGTGTGGACGTCTCGGCTGAAGGCGTGACGACCGACTATAACGGTGACCCGCGTCCGCAAGGCGCAGCCTATGACATCGGTGCATACGAAGTCGCAGCAGCTCCTACCAATCTGGTCCAGAACGGTGGCTTTGACGACGCATCCGCTTGGGTTATCCTCGAGCACACCGTGCCCGCAGTGACGACGATCGATCCGGCCTTTATGGACGACGCTCCATCTCAGGGTGTAGCACCCTGCCTGCGCATTGCGTCCGCCGACACCGGCGAATCCCGTCCCATCGTCTACCAGAAGCTCACCCTGGTCGCCGGTCAGGAGTACATGGTCAGTTCGGCAATCAAGATCCTGGACGCCACCCCGGCCTCGCCTTCTGGAACCTGGTTCCAGATCTACATGAGTCCGGAAGAACCGGATCCAGTCCCCGAGCAAACCATCGACTGGAATCCGCCCTACAAGATCTTTAACATTGATGCCTGGGGCAGCAACATTGCGGACTTTATCGGATTCGACGGCCTGTTTGCAGACGGCTCTCAGTCTTTCCAAGTCGGTGACGGCACGGGTCTGTACGTTCCTCCAGGAGAGGCTGGCACCGAGGTGGACATCTTCTTAGTGATCAAGCCTGGTCAATGCTGTCGTGTAGGTAGCTACGATGTTCTCTTCGACAATGTCAGTGTCTATGCCAAGTAGTACCTGCGGATAGTTCTCATCCTGGCTTTATCCAAGGATGAGTAGAAATATTGTTATATAGGGGAGCCACATGATGCATGTGGCTCCCATCCTTTATCTTCAGATTCGGCTACTGTTGTATGAAGGGGTCGTATTGTTTTGGGCGGGGTTAACTGAAAGGTACTGCCCTGTCTCAGTTTGGATTCGAAGTGCAGATCAATGACAATGACTCTGCCGGCGGCCGCGAAACCCTCTTGCGTTGGTATAGCGACGACAATTATTCCTGGCAAAACCCCAGCCTGTTTGGAGTAGCACAGCGGGAGAGCCGCGTGGTCGGCCAATAAGCCGTTGGCAAGTAATATCGCCACCGGCCCCGGCTCGATTATAGCGAGGGTCTTGAGCGTCAGTAACACGGACCCATGGGCCAAGGCAGGCGTTATGATTCGTGAGACGCTGGAGCCGGGCTCCAAACACGCCTTTGCATGTGTTACGCCCGGTAGCGGGGTTGCCTCCGAGGGTCGTTTCAATACAAACGGCGGCAGTTTCAACACAAACCAGATTGGGGTCACTGCACCGCACTGGGTGAAGTTGGAGCGTGACTTCGGCGGCAACTTTACTGTTTCGCATTCGGCTGATGGCTCCACTTGGGTACCGGTAGAGGAAGCTACGACGGAGAATATCCAGATGAGCGCGAATGTCTATGTGGGTTTGGCAGTGACTTCAAATAACACCGATGCAACATGCGAGGCCCAATTCTCCAACGTCAGTATCACCGGTAACGTCAGTCAGCAGCAGTGGATGAACCAGGATATTGGGATAACAAGCAACGATCCTGAGCCGGTGTACGTGGTTCTCAA
>CAYGBH010000074.1:0-13173 GCA_964348055.1 uncultured Pirellulales bacterium | reverse complement strand
TAAAGGCTGAATGAATGACGAAAAATGATGACCCAAATCGGCAACAGGTCATTGTAGCTGCGGTTGTAGCAGGTTTCCTGATGCTCGTTTCTAGCGCAGCGTATCGCGTTCTGGCCGCTCGATTGGCGGCTCCAGTGAATACCACTTCGTTGCCTGCTGCTGCATTGGAACGATTACCCTTGCAGATTGGCGCTTGGACGGGCCAGAAAGTGCCGCTGGACGAAGCCATAGTTCGTGCCACAGATACTGAAGCCCACATCAACCGTAGATATTCACGACACAATTCTTCGGAAAATATCCAGTTATATGTCGCGTACGGTGTCAAAGCGCGTGACCTGATGCCGCACCGCCCGGAGGTCTGCTATCCTGGGGCCGGCTGGACGCTCATTGACAAGCGCTCCATGGAACTGCCTTTGAGTGATGGAAGGGAACTGCCATGCATGGTCTTACAGTTTTCCCGTGGAGCTTTAAATACAAAGAAAACCGTACTTCTGAATTATTATATTGTTGACGGGCAGTATTGCCGTGACGTTTTACTCTTACGATCAAAGGCATGGCGCGGCTCCGGCACGGTTCGTTATGTAGCTCAAATACAGATAATTGCTTCCACTACAGTGAATCTGACTGCCGATTCAGCAGCGAGATTAGTTTGTGACTTTGCTGCCGAATCAACTTCATCGATATCCCGACTGTTCGAGGATGCCGAAGAGGATCAGCGCTCGGACAAAGATCGTTTTGATGCTAACAATATGTTTAGGGGGACTGGGAGTGGTTAACAAGCTTATTCGCCGCGGACGTGCCTTGCAGATTTCCGACAGACATCAAATGCCGGAAAATCTCTTGGGAATTGTTTTAGTCTTGTTGGCGATGCTGGCCGTGACTGTTTTGTCGTATTGGTCGATAAGTGCGAGCATTTTCAAGGAATGGCAAAGAAACGATGATTACTCTGCGGGCCAGCTTGTTCCGCTGATTGCAATTTTCCTTGTTTGGCGTGAGAGAAAAACACTAAGAAGATGCATGCTGAGGCCGTGCTGGTGGGGTATAGCACTGCTCATACTGGCACAGGCAGCGCGGTTTTACGCATTGCTGTTCATGTATGAATCGGGAGTGCGATACTCAATGGTACTGACCTTGGCGGGCCTGGTTCTTATGGTTGCCGGTTGGCAGATGTTTCGCAGTGTCTCATGGATACTATTGTTCCTTTTTCTTATGTTCCCTTTGCCCGGGCGCGTTCACAACTTTATCAGCGGACCATTGCAGAAAATGGCAACAACGGGGTCGGTATTTCTTTTGGAGGCGTTTGGTGTCAGGGTCAGCCAAGAGGGAAATATCGTGATGCTGAATGAAAAGATCCCTATGGCGGTAGCAGAAGCCTGCAGTGGCCTGCGAATGCTGACAGCGTTCGTTATTGTCGCAGCATTCATGGCGTACATGGTGAAGCGCTCACGGCGACAAAAAACAGTCCTGCTTTTATCAAGTATTCCTGTCGCAGTGATGTGCAATATTTTGAGACTCTGCGTGACGGCGGTATTATTTCTGCATGTAAGCTCCGAAGTGGCAGAGAAATTCTTTCATGATTTTGCCGGTCTGGCCATGATGCCGGTTGCTGTCTTACTTATGTTCGGCGAGCTATGGCTGATGGATAAACTGAAAGAGCCTGAGCCCAATCCACAACAGGAGCAAACAGGAGCGCAAACCAAATTAGCCACCCGAACCGGTGCGAAACGGATGAAGAGAGGAAAGCAATATGCATAGACCCGAATAGTTAGCCTGGGTGGGACTCGGGACAATTGGCTTTTTGGGGAAAACGGCTCGAATTTGTCGTAGGAAGGCTGCAAAGCCTATTTCCAAATCGGAAATGCCCTAAAATAAGCAGGGGAATACCCTGGTAGAAGCTGAGTTTCCTCGTTGGTTGGCAGATTATAACTACATACTAACAGAGAAGTTACGGGCGAAGTCGCCCATTTTGAAATCGGCAGTGAAAAAAATGATATTTTTTGAAAAATATTCTTGACATCGAGAGGAAAATCCGGTAAAAATATATAAAAGAAAGTCTATGGAGTAATGGGGCGATGATCAACGCGAGGAAGTTTCTCATAGCAGTTATTGGTGTGTTGGTCATTATGCCGGTCGTTTATGCCGACATGATACCAGTGTCCAGGCTGGATTCTGAACCCCGGCAGTCACTGCACGTTTGCGGCCGGGCAGATCTCCAGTACACGAATTTATCCAGGCCATCTAATTGCTCCAGAGTCGCTGATCTGGATATGTGGTCTGTCGAGTTTTTACCCAAGGCAAATGCGGATGTCAGCCAAACCTCTGAGATGCAGCATCCACAAATCTTGACGGATGGGATGGGCAGTTTCAATTTATGTCTGTCTGCCCTGATAGGTCTGGGTTTGTGCAGTTCTGCTCACTGGGTGAAAAGACTGTCCTTTGGCTTTATCCCGGAATGGTACCACAACGGTGGTCCTTTCCAGATTGGTCACAGTTTTGCTGTAACACCCGAATCTCTCTGCCAAGTACCGGTTTACTGTTTTATTCAGCCGGTCTGCACGGTGGAGGATTCTCTTCCACAATACCGCCTGGGGACCGTTGTGTCCCTTTGGCGAAAATCACAATTCACGCCATGTGTACTCGCATCTAGAGGACCTCCTCTGGTTCTGCAAGGTTGATTGTTTCCCGCGTGTTCGCACCTTGCTGTAGTATAAAGCCTTTCTCTACCGGCATTGTGATTAAAAGGTGCGATCCCTCTGGATTTGTTTTGTGCGTGGGAGCAATCAGTGGATTGAGGGACTTACTTAACCGAATTAAGGATTTATTATTTATTATGACATCTTAAGGAAGGTGATAAATTATGAGAAGAGTAGTTTTTATTGCAGTGTTATGTGCGTTTGTAGCATCGCCGGTGATGGCAGATTTTGTTGGAACGATCGAGGTAGACTTTGTAAACGTCAGCCCGGGTATACAGGTAGGTATATGGTCAACACACGCCGGTTACACAAACAAAATTACCACGGTCGGTGTCTTCAATATTGAAGTGAGAAACTCCACGTACACACCGGACCTATATCTTGGTGATGGGACCGCGACAGCTTATCCAATCGAAGCGTTTTGCGTTGATATTTTTGATGGTGTTTCCTACGACTGGAATACCTATGACATTAAGACGGTGCCTCAGGTCCCTGATCCGGATGCCGGGCCAATGGGAACAGCAAAGGCCGGTTATGTCGCCGAACTGCTGGACACGTATTGGGTGTCGGGTATGACTAACGTGCAGGCCGCTGCTGTGCAGGTTTCTTTATGGGAAATTCTCGACGAGGCTCTTCCGGCTAATCCAACTCCGGTTCCTCCTGCAGCAGGGTGGAGTGTAAGCCCAGACGCAGGCACTTTCTACTTAGACGCCGCCTCTAATGCCTCTGTCATTACTGCGGCTAACAACATGTTGGATTCACTTTCGGGTGGTGGCCCCTATAGCAATTACTTGGGTCTTACTCACCCACAGGAGGGTGGTACCAGCCAGTACCAAGATTTTATAGTTCGTGTTCCTGTTCCGACAGCGGTCCTGCTTGGTGTGCTCGGCCTGGGTGTAGTTGGCTGGAAATTGCGTAAGTATGCATGAGAGCCTCATAGTAGGCAATCGGCAATCTGTAGGCACTGATACGACAGGCGCGAAGCCTTTCAAAAGAACTTCGCAGAGGGAAGTATAAGGTCTGTGCAGTCGAGCGATGAGCGACTAACTAGTTTTGCTTTGATGCGTTAATAGAGGCGGGGTGGAGAAAGTATTCACTCTGCTTAAAGTGGGTTTTTTGTTTCTATATTCGAAATGGAGTTCCTTGGTTAAATTCAGGAGCTACTATGGGGGAAATCTTCGCACATAACTGGCTCGAATATGCTTTGCAAAGCATACTTGCCAGATGAAGAGTATTTCGTGGCTTTTCTGTATAAAGTATTGTTTTTGAGAGCCTGTTCAAATCATCTTCAACTCAGATTTAAATACCGGTAACACGTCAATAAACGGTAAGTCAGTGATATTCCAAAGGAGGTGTGTCATGCTTGATTGGAACAAATGTGCGAAGATTAACGTAAAGGTGCTTATCATTCTGATAATTGTCACGGTAGCACTTGGAACCTCATTATTTGCTGCTCGTCACATCCGAAGAAACATTCTCTCGGAAATGTCTCTAAAAGCAGGGGAAGCTGCTTTTGAAAACAAGGACTGGCCGGCTGCGTATAAAAACTTCAGGGAATACCTCGGCAGAAATCCCGATGATGTCGAAATCCTCAAGAAGTATGCCGAAGCACGGCTGTCCATCCGGCCGCTCGACGCTGCTGCTGTTACTGGAGCAATCGCGGCATATCGTCGTGTCATGCAACTGGCCCCACTCGACGAGGTCGCCTATGACAAGCTTGCTATGCTCTATATCGGTATAGGCAATTTCGAAGAGCTTGCCTACATTGCCAGAACACGGCTTGAGCATACCCCGAATGACCGAAAAGCCCCGCTGTGGCTGGCTGATGCATTAATCCGCCTGCGCAAAACGGATGAGGCTCGACAGACACTCGATAAATTCATAAAGGAACTCGAGGCACTTCCTAACGAGCATGTCGAGTATGTGCAAGCTTGTGCACTGATGAGCCAGAACATCCTCGAAGATAATTCCACCGAAGACAAAACGGAGGCTCTGGAATACTTCAACAAGGCTGTAGACTATGCCCCGGAATCTGTTGAGGCACTGGCGCATCGTGCACGGTTTTACCGCGCAACACCTGACATTTCCGGCATGAGCGAGGAAGATATGCTGGCAGCCGCTCGCAAAGATCTCGAGGCAGCAGACGAGCTTGGCACAGAAAACCCCCGAATCCGCTATTTCTTAGGTGCAGAATGGATGGCACATGGTGAGCTTGAGCGGGCCGCCGCCGAACTGCAGGCTGCTGAGAGTCTCCCGCAAGAAATAATAGAGGAACACTTTTTCGATATAGATGACTGGACCGTAGCGAGATTTCTCTTCGCTTCGGAGCTGGCGATAAAAAGGGAAGCCACAACTAAAGGTACCTCTCTGGCCGATGAAGCGCTGACAGTGCTGAAAGAAAAAAGACATAGGGTTCAAGTTCTCCCGTCTGCTATTGGGCTTTATATTGCTGGAGGCAAGGTTGTGGAGGCACGGCGCTGTCTTGATGAGTATCTTGACACCATGTATACCCAAGAAGGGGCAACAGTGCCCAAGCTGGGGCTTGCCTACTTGCAGGCCTTGGTGGCGAAAGCCGAGGAAAAACCATATGTTGTCATTGATGTTCTTCAACCGGTCGTCGTGAATGACGCCTCGCGTCCCAAACTTTGGCAGCTATTGGCGGAGGCCTACAGTCGAACTGATCAGACCAGACGAGCAGTCAGCGCCCTGATAAAATATCTTCGTTTTCATCCACGAGATCCGGAAATGACACTGAAGCTGGCGAAGGAGTACCTCAAGCTGCGAGACTGGAACAGGGCATTTGAAACCGCGCGACTTGCGGAGCCTCTGGATCCAACGGACATTGTCATCAGACTGCTTCGCATTGAGGCGAGCATTTATCTGGCGACCGAGCAGCGCTACAGAATAAACACGCCAAAGCTCGAAACGCTGTCAACCGAATTGGCAGAGTTGCGCAAGAAGCATCCCGATCGAGTTGATATTCGCATATTGCAGGCGATCATCGCTGTTTACCTTGAACAGGCTGACAAGGCTGAGAGGGAGCTGAAGCTGGCCATTGAAGAGTGTAAGGAACCACTAAGAGCTGAGATGCAGCTTGTCAGGCACTATTACAGGACCAAACGTATGACCGAAGCGATCAGCGTTTGCCAGATTGCCTGTGAGCGTCATTCCGAGGTTGCCGAGCCCTGGCTTTCTCTGTCGGGACTTCATGTGGCAAACGCAGACTATGACTCGGCACGCAGTTGCCTCAAGCAAGGACTGAATGCTACAACCAGCCAGTGGGAAAAGCGGTCTTTATCGATAAGGCTTGCCTTACTGGAACTTTTGTATGCGGATCGGGCCACCGGGATAAGACTTCTGAGCGAGATTGCAGCGCAAGATGAACAGGAAGTCCGCGCTCGCTCGCTCCTTCTGGGCATCCGCGAAGTCCAAGAGGACCAGACAATGGCCGAAAAATTGGTCAGGGAATTGCGCGAGGCCGAACGGGAAAGCGGGCTTTTGTGGCGTCTGCATCAAGCATCATTATGGCTGTCGTCCGATGACTGGCGTTCAAAGCAGCCGGATATTATTGATGCGCTTCAATACTGCATTGATTCAGACCCTGAGTGGTCGTCACCGGTATTACTCCTGGTGAAAATGTATGAGAGGCTGAAGGACGTCAGACGTGTCGAAGATATATGCCAGCAAGCGCTCTTCAGAAATCCTTCGGCAACTGATATCGCAGACACATTAATTACCCTCCTTGAAAAACAAGGCCGCTTTTCGGATGCCGAGAAGGTTCTACAGCAGATTGAAACAAACCCTCGGGTTACCAGTGCGTGGTATATCCGAATGGCACTGAGAGCGGGGGACTTTTCCCGAGCCATCGACGAGTTGAAACTCAGGGTATCCAATGATGACCGAGACGTTAACTCACGAATACTTCTGGCGCGACTGGTCTACTGGCAAACCAGGGATGCCGACCAGGCTTTTGCGTACCTGAAAGAAGCCGAGGCGATAACGTCGGGCTCCATGGCGCTAACAGCGGCAAGAGTGGCAATCCTAAGAGCAGAAGGTCAAGCCGAAGAGGCCCAGCGAATCCTTAATGATTATGTGGCGAATAGTAATGCCTTCGGTGCCTATATGATGCGGGCGGCATACCTGGCTAATGAAGGTGAATTTGAACGTGCCGAGAAGGACTATAAGCAGTTGACAACATTCGCCAAAGAAGGCGCGACAGGTTATGAACTGTTAAGCAACTTCTATGCTCGCAATGAGAAACTTGATAGAGCCGTAGTCACGCTTGAAGAGGGTTTGGCTGCTTATCCTGCAGATCTGAAATTGAAACGAAGGCTGATGAAGACATTGTTTCTGCGCGGGCCTGCGCAAGACCGACAGAGGGCACTTGAAATCCTTGCGACACTTGAAAAACGACTGCCGCAGGATCCCGAACTGATGAAGCTCCGAGCTTTGCACATATTAGAGGAGTCGACACCACAGTCACTTAAGACTGCCAGAGAGAAGTTGGAAAATGTTATCAAACTGGAACCGACAGCGGTTGATGCGCATCTTGTGCTGATTGGTATTGTGATGCAGGAGGGAGAGTACGAGACCGCCCGTGATTATGCGATTCGGGCTACCGGCTCCAACCCAAACAACCAGGCATTGCTGTCGGCTCGAGGCAGGGCAGAGGCTGCGATCGGGAATACTCAGATGGCGACTGAGTTGGCTCATATGGTGCTTGAGGAAGATCCAAACAACGCTGAAGCCCTGGGTATACTCGTGGATGCTTGGCTAAGCAGCAAGGATCGTAGTCTTCTTGAGGAGGCGACCGAATTGGCTCATGTGATGCTTGCAAAAGATCCGAACAATACTGAACCTCGGGACATCATTGTGGCAAAGGCGCTGAAGAGCAAGGACAACAGCCTTCTTAAGGAGGCCCGGACGCTGATCGAATCTGCGCTCGGCAGCAACCCTACAAATGGACAGCTGCTGCTTTCGCGAGCACATGTTTTGGCATCTCTGGAATTGCCTCATATGGCAATTCCAGAATTGGAGGCCTATTGCCAAACCAAGGAAGGAAGCAGCAGTGTTGCCGCAATTGTGACACTTGCCGACGTGTATCGTCTCGCCGGTGACATGGACCAGGCAGAACAAAGGATTGAGCAGGCAGAACGGCTGGACCCGAATAATCAAGCAGTTATCCATGCCCGATTTGTATGGCTGGTAGCGCAGAACCGATTTGAGGAGCTTGCGGAAATTAGTTCTGCATATCTTTCGGCCGAACAGCAGAATCCAACGACACTTGTGAGGGCCGCATCGATCTTAGCCGCATCGGATTCGATGAAACTCAAAAAAGAGGGGTTAAAGCTTTTTGAGCATGCTGTTACCATATCGCCGACATTGCTCAATGCACGCCTGGGTTTGGCTTCCACTCTCTATCAGACAGGAAATGCCGAACGTGCAGAAAAAATCTACCAGGAGTTGCTCGAGCAATACCCAGATGAAATACAAATTCTCAACGACCTTGCATGGATTCTTCAAGAGCATTATCATCGCTATGCCGAGGCACTGGAGTTGGCGAATAGAGGTTTAAGCCTTGCGCCCAATGAGTCGCATCTTCTTGATACGAGGGGTACGATTCTGTTAAATCTGGCTGACCGGCTTGCCGACGCGAGGAACGACTTTGAAAGACTTGAAGAATTATTACCCCCTGATACTCCAGAACGAGCAAAGGCACTTCTACAGCTTGGCCGCATTTGTGCAAAACTCAATGATCTTGTTCAAGCAGAACAGCACCTGAGGAACGCATTGGAGATTGATGATAAGCTTGACGTATTCACACCTGACGAACGGTCAGAAATCACGATAATTATCCAGAGAAGTGAGAAGCAAACTATGAGCATGACTTCGAGCAAAATCGGGCCGAACAAGCCACATTAGTACTGCATTTGTAGTAGGAGCATGTTTAATAAAGGTGTGGAATAAAGAAAACATAACGTTAATTTGCGCAAAGGGGCTTAGTTCACGGAGAAAAGATATTGCACTCTAACCAACGTTGGTCAATCAGCCCATCAATTGACGGCACTGTGCGTTCTGCGCGAGCGAGTTTGAACGCGCCCAAGGGACAAACTTCGGATGTCTGCCCCAACGAATGCAGCGATAGATCCAGCCACAGCAACTCCGACATCGCCGTGATGCCGGAAAGAGGGACGAGTGGTTCCCGTAAATCCATCGGTTGGATAGTACTGGCCGCATACTCCCTATTCCTCGTATATCGAGCCCTGCATCAGGGTGAAGTCAGCGACGTTTCGAGCGTCCTCGTGTGGGAGCTACAAGACTCACGCCAGCTTCTCGCGTGGATTGGCGGGCTTGTCCTCAGAAATCTCTATGAGTTCGCGTATTTCGTTCCTTTTGGCTTTATCGCCACAATGGTTGTTCCCTATGGTTCGAGGTGGTTTCGCCGGTTTCCGATTAGTCTTCCTGCTCTGGCGGCAGGAAGTACACTTGCGGTCCTGGTGCGCACCATCGAGATTGGCTGGTCGTGGCATTTAGCTGTAGTAGTCGGTCTGGCATTTCCTCTGCTTGGCTGCCTCTTCGGAACGTGGATGGGCACGACATGGCTTCGCGGCTGGCGGGCTCGTCTCTGGTTCCTGCCGAAGATTGCTTTGCTGGTTTTCCTGGCTGCTCTTTGCACGGACATCATTCTGTGGTTATCAGTGGAAAAGACGCCAATGTCTTTCGAAGCCACTCGCGTGACTTCTGCCGAGAAGCGACGGCTCGTGCATCTCATCCGCAGCAAGAGTCCAAGATCTTTGAATGAAGGCCACACCCACACCTTGCGGTTGACTGAGCACGACATCAACGCCTTGCTTTCCTGGGGTCTCTCGCTCGGATCGCCAAACCAAAAAGCGAAGGTCAGCCTGGCGCGCGACTCGGCTTCGCTCTCCATGTCCGTTGGAGTGACGCTCGACGGAGGAAAAACTCGCTACCTAAACATAGTGATTGCTGGCTACTCACAAATCGAAGAGGGAATCCTGAGCTTGAATGTGGACCGATGCCGAGTAGGTTCCGTGGAAACCCCGCGCTGTCTTCTCAATGTCCTTTCTCCTGTCGTTACATCGCTGCTTAGCCATGACCGACGTTTGAAGCCGTTTCTGGAAGCCACCAGAAGAGTAATTATCGAGCCAGATTCGATCGAAGTCACCTATGGTCGCCTGCACCTGCCCCCCGGGTTTCGAGAGGATCTTTTCGGTCCGGCCAACGCGAGCGAAGATGTGCTTGCATCCACGCGGGCTCAAGTGGACCATCTTCTCGCTGTTGTCAGCCAATTACCTCATACGCGACCGAGCTTTGGCATGTGTTTCGAGACCGTATTTTCACTTGCCCGTGATCGCTCAGCCGAGCGGGATCCGGTTACCGAGAACCGGGCGGGTATCTTCGCCCTCGGAGTGCTTCTTGGTCATCCTCGCATCGAGGAATTCCTGGGGCCAGTTCTTACCGAGTGCGACAATGGCGCTGCTCGAGGAATTTTGCGCCGTGTCGTTCTTCGGGAGCGATCCGACTGGGCCAAGCATTTTTGCGTGAGCGCAGCGATCACCCTTCTTTCCGATGAGGTCTTGAGTGACGCCGCCGGCCTACTCATGGAAGATCTCGATGCCGACATAGGTGGAAGTGGTTTCTCGTTCGCCGATCTGCTCGCGGGCCGAGCTGGCAGCACATTCGCAGCCCGGGCAACTCGCAACGAGGCGGCTGCTCGCGCCATGCAAGATCGTATCGCTCGTGGTTTTCGGGTCGAGGAGTTTTTCCCACTAGCGGCCGACCTGCCCGAAGGAATTCCCGATGCTGAGCTGCAGTCACGCTACGGTGGTGTGGGAGGGGAAGCCTACCGCCGGCTTATTGAGGAAATCGAGCGACGCATTGCCGTTTGTGCTGCGTATCGCTGACTAAGTCTGATAACCCAAGCGGCCTTGTCAAAGGTCAAAACACTCGCATAGGTAACCTGTCAGGGGTTCGTAAACTTTAGCTATTTTAACAATACTGGTCGCAATTATTGAGTTTTTAACAAAAAATTTAAAGTTTTTGGAACAAAGTCACATTTAATTCGTAAGCACCTGATATTAAAGACTTTAGTATAAGAGATTTTGGATAAGCTGCTCGGATTCAGGATAAATTAGTTTTTTTTGAAAAAAATAACTTGACATTATCGGAACCGAGCGCGATAATATAACTTTAAAATAGTCTTCTATTATCGGGGGGGGTGTGTTAGCCTGAAATGCTATCAAGGGCATGGAGGTATATACAAAGAGTACAACGAACATGTTAGCAAGTTTGTGAGGAGAGTAAGAATGTCAGTGGAACGCAGTACAAAGCGTCGTATGAATTTTCTGAGTCTTGTTCTTGTCTTCGTGGTTATTCTATCAGCAGAGGCTCAAGCAGAGTTGTTTGGTTTTGAGGCTATCTCAGACAATTCGGGCGAAAGTGGCACGATGGCGGCGCAGCTTTCCGTTGACATCACCGACCCTGGAGGTGATCAGGTGCTTTTTACTTTCTACAACGATGGTCCATTATCTTCGATTTATGATGTTCCTTTTCCTTTAGACGGTGTTGTTACAGAAGTGTATCTTGAATATTTTGTGGATGTAGGAGGAGCAGAAGGGGTACTGGGAGGCTTGGCAGCCATTCAAGATAACCCTTCAGAGGGGGTAGCTTTTTATTCACCCACAACGGGCTCATTTCCTGAGGGGGGGGGGTTGAATCCTCCGTTTGATGTAACCTATGCCTATGACTTTTCGGCCGCAGCTGAACCTCCACCAGCAACTTGGGGAGTGGACCCCGGTGAGTCTCTGGGACTATTGTATGATATTGAAAGTGGCAAGACGTTTGCTGATGTTCTTGCAGCAATCAACCAGGGTTTTGAAAACCCCCTCACAGAAGTAAGTCTACGAGTTGCACTGCACGTCCAGAAACTCGGCGAGGATAATGAATACAGTGACGGATTCATCTTGGTTCCGATGCCGGGTGCCGTGATTCTTGGTATGCTCGGTTTGTGTGTAGCTGGCTTGAAGTTGCGTAGATTTGCATGAGAGCCCTGTGGCAGGCAATCATGTAATCCATGACAAAAATGGGGGCAAGCCGCAGGTCAAGAGTATGCTAATCTAAATCTCAGACCATTTACATATCTGTCTATTTTTCTCCACAAGAGCATTTATGAAGATACTAAATGTAGTTGGCGCCAGACCAAATTTCATGAAAATAGCGCCGTTGATGGCTGAGTACAACCGGCACGAGAATATTCATGCAATTCTTGTTCACACGGGACAGCACTACGACGACGTAATGAGTAAGCTCTTCTTCAGTGAGTTGGGTATTCCCAAGCCCGATATCAATCTAGAGGTGGGATCTGGCAGCCATGCCGTGCAGACCGCCGAGATCATAAAGAGGTTTGAGCCGGTTCTCATCGACTACAAACCAGATGTGGTTGTGGTAGTAGGCGATGTGAACAGTACTATTGCCTGTGGCCTTGTGGCAACAAAACTCAGCGTAAAGCTTGCTCATGTAGAGGCCGGCCTGCGCAGTTTCGACCGCTCTATGCCGGAAGAAATTAATCGTGTCTTGACAGATTCTATAAGCGACTTTCTTTTCTGCACCGAGCAAAGTGGTGTTGATAATCTAATTAAAGAAGGCATTGCAAAAGAAAAGATACACTTAGTTGGTCATGTTATGATCGATACACTTCTTAGCAATCTTGAGAAGGCTAAAAAGTCAACAATTATTGATCAATTGCAAAAGCAAGGTAGTCTTGATGGAGGTGATTTTGCTATACTCACCATGCATAGACCTTCAAATGTGGATGATCCAGAGACCTTCTCGAGAATTCTTGATGCATTAGAGGTCATTCAGAACGATATCCCTATTCTGTTCCCAATTCATCCCAGAACACGCAAAAATCTTGATGCATTGGGTTTGCAGGATCGCATGGATTCATTGCGCAATATACATCTTATGGACCCAATCGGATATCTGGACTTTCTGAAGTTGAACTCCTGTGCTAAGGTTGCTTTGACTGACTCGGGTGGTATCCAGGAAGAAACAACAGTACTCAAAGTTCCATGTATCACGCTGCGAGAAAATACTGAGCGGCCAATTACGGCAGAGATCGGCTCGAATCAAGTTGTTGGTACAGATCCAGAGAAGATTCTCGCTGCATATCGTAATGCGACCAGTGGACAATGGAGAGAGCCACAGATTCCTCCACTATGGGATGGAAAAGCTGCGGAGCGGATTGTACGTATAATGTTGGAGACCGTGTGACGGTTTGAAGGTGGTCATTCTGCAAAGTGAAATCCATTCGACTTCGCTCAGGGCAGGCTCTGACGAGAGACCTATATTGAATCGAAACTGTTAAAAAACCACGAATAACACGTATTGGCACGAATTAAGTTGGAGGCCATACGTGGGATACTTCATACCAAAGTCAGGCTTGAGCCTGACTTTTTTT
>CAYGBH010000073.1:11259-13334 GCA_964348055.1 uncultured Pirellulales bacterium | reverse complement strand
ATGAAGATTCAGCTATGCTTGTGCAGTCGGAACTGGCCCTTATTAAAGAAGTTTCAGTAGGCGGCATAAAGCGGGATGAGTCAGGCCGGCTCAAGCGAACTTACGATAAGACCCCTCCAAAAGTCTGTCCGACATGACCGGGTTAAAAGGGGATCATGGCGGCCATGGTCAAAAAAACTAAATTGAGCGTTCTGGCATCGAAGCTGATTCCCTGGCGGATGGGTGTGCAATCAGCTTTTCTTTTGGCCTGGCTCGACCCGTTGGGTCTGCGTTTGCACAATATTTGCAGCCCGGTTTTTCATTGTTACGCATGTCCCCTGGCGACATTCGCCTGCCCCATCGGCGTCATCGCCCAATTCAGCGCACTGCATATTTTTCCATTCGTGGCAGTCGGTTTACTAATTGTTCTCGGTGCTCTGTTCGGCTCACTCATATGCGGGTGGGCTTGCCCCTTCGGTTTTTTGCAGGACCTGGTCGCCAAGCTTCCGACCCCCAAGTTTGACCTGCCTAAACGGGCCGGGAATTTTCGCTATGTAGTGCTGATTGTCACAGTGTTAGCTGTCCCCTATTTTTGGGGCGAAGGAAACTGGCTTTTTATCTGTCGCGTTTGCCCGGCTGGAGCGCTGGAAGCGGCGGTGCCTAATATGACCAGCCAGGCGATTGCAGGAGAAAAAATTGCCTGGCCGAACGCTCTCAAACTGACAATCCTTGGTGCGTTTTTGATAGCTATTTTCTTTATGAAAAGACCGTGGTGCAGGATGCTGTGTCCGCTCGGTGCGATATTCTCACTTTTCAATCGTGTCTCGGCCTTCTTCGTACGGTTCAATGCCGACGAATGCACCAACTGCGAGCGCTGTCATAAATTGTGTGAGTATGGCATAGAGCCGGAAAAGAGCCCTAATGACTCACTGTGCATCCGCTGCCTTGAATGTACAAAATGCGGCCCGAACGCACTGACTTTTGGCAGCATCTTTGAACATTCAAAAACAGTAACCGCACCTGCAAAGGATTAGTACTTGCAGTCTGCGTATGCTAACATGAAAGGTAAGCTGATTAAATATCTATGTTATCCGAAGTCTCGAAATTGAGAAAAATAACGAAAGTTGCAATAAGAATTCTTGATTTATCGTTTTGGATTTGGCACAATAGAATAGTCCTGTTTTTTATAAGGAGTTAGTGATGAGACGAACCTATAGAAGAGTTGCCCGAAACGCACCTGTTTGGCTGACAGCGATATTTTGTCTGGCAGCTCTGATAACGGATATTGGGCAGGGCCGACAGCGGGCGACACAAAGGAAACCGGATCGAGGCTACAACCCCAAGATCAAGATAGGAGAATTTCCACCCGACTTCGAGCTGCCCAGACTGACGCTCAAAACCGATGAAAGGGGAAAGCCTTTCGGAGTAATAAGCGAAAAAGACACGGTCAGATTGTCCTCCTTCCGAGGCAAGAAACCAGTCTGCTTAATCATGTCTAGCTACACCTGACCGCCCTTCACGTCCCGGGCCAGGGACATTGAAAGATTGTACGCGTCGTACAAAGACCAAATTGAGTTCTTAATCGTTTATGTCCGCGAAGCTCACCCCGAGAAGTTGAGACAGGGCAATGAAACAGGTATCGTTGGCAGACCAAAAACCCTCGATGAGCGGATTATCCTGGCAACCGCATGTGTCACTAAGTATAAATTTACCATACCGATGGTTATCGACGGAATGGACGGCAAGGTCAATAACGACTATAAAGCCGCTCCTGTCCGCGTCACCGTCACTGATGTTGACGGCAAGGTCGCCTTTTATGGCGGCCCAGGACCATTTGAGTTCAAACTTCCCCCGGTGGAAAGAGTCCTGAAGAAGCTTATCGCTAACGCAGGCCGCATGCCACCCCCACCGATACCACAATGGGGTCAGCAGGTCAATGGTCTACGCTGCGGGCTCAGCCTTGAGCCGGAACAGCTGGCTATCGGCGAAGAAGTTTTCATCCAGTTGAGATTTGAAAACACCACCGACAAAGCCATTAACTTCTATTACAAACCAACCGAGGCCGTTAAACACCTTGCTATCAACGGTGCCAATGG
>CAYGBH010000073.1:0-11159 GCA_964348055.1 uncultured Pirellulales bacterium | reverse complement strand
GCTTCCGAACAGCAGACATTTGCTGTCGGACAGTTCAACGCTGTGTACCACATAGAAGCCAACGACGAGACGCTGGCTCAAATCCAACCGGCTCCCAAGCAGCCGATCTGGACCGGAAAGCTCAGTTCCGGCACGTGCGCCATCGATTTAGACCTGCCCCGCCAAGCAGGATGTATCGATTGCCACGGCGATGCAGACTACCACCATAAGGAAACCATGGACTGCACCATCTGTCATGTGGGAGAAGTTGGTAGTGACAACTTCGGTGTCAAGACCGAGTCGTGTGCTCAATGCCATCCTCGTGATGGTGTGTATGGCCGCAGACAAATCCTTGGGCCGGGTGGAGAATTTGATATGGCTTCCAAGCACATTTCCGGCACAATCGAGGACAAGGACTGCCTGTTGTGTCATGACAATAAGCAACATCGCAACGGCGTCGTGAGTCTGATCGACCCGGATTCTGGTGGGACCGAGCCCTGGACAGGTACACGCACGGATTTCTGTCTGGCTTGTCACGATGGTGATCCGCCTGCCAACATATCTTTCCCGGCGGAATCCACCGGAACCGGCTTCGACAAATTGGAGTTCTTAGGCTCAGCTCTTTCACAGACTAAACAAGGTTGTAGCTATTGTCACGCCCCACATGGTTCACCATACCCATCATTATTAAAGGACCTGCATGGTCACTGATAAAAACGCTTAGAGTGAAGATAACGAAGATTACACCTTTTGCTGACGTCTGCCTTTTCAATATGAAGCGAAATACTTGTTTTAAGTAATAGGTAAGAAATATGAACCTGAGAAGAATGTTATTTATTTTGTGCCTTTGCGGTTTCAGTCTGTGCGCAGCCAGATCCCAGGCCAAGCCCAGGCCCACCCATCCGGATGAGAAGTACGGCAAGCACGAGAAACAAGCCTTCGACCTGTATCTAGTCGACAGCGATAAGCCCACACCGCTGTTTATCTGGATTCATGGCGGGGGCTTTCGCGGCGGGGACAAGCGCGGCGTCAACGCGGCGATGGTACAACGCTTCGCCCAGCACGGCGTCTCTTTTGCGTCGATGAATTATCGACTGACCGACGTCGGGCCGTACCCGATGCAAATGCTCGACGCGGCGAGAGGCCTCCAGACCATTCGTCATCGAGCCAAGCGGTACAACATCGACCCGTCGCGGATAGCGTGCGGCGGCAGCTCGGCTGGGGCCGGCATCTCCATGTGGCTGCTATACCATGATGACCTCGCCAAACCGAGAAGCGACGATCCAGTTGCCCGCCAGTCTACCCGTATCACCTGCGCCGTCAGCATCGGCGGGCAAACATCCTATGACCCCCGTGTGATACAGGAGCTTTTCAACACCAACGATGTTCACGAGGCGTTGATTGCCTTTTACCGTATGAAGGATGGCACGGACCTGAACCGACCCGAGTTGACGAGGCTGTTTGAAGACGCGTCGATTATTAACCACGCAACCCGCGACGACCCGCCGCTGTACTTGTACTACCCACAGGCGAATATGCCGCTACCGGCCAACTCGACCGGCCGAGAGCACATTCACCACCCAAAGTTTGGTTTTTTCCTTAAGAAAAAAACCGACAAGCTCAGCTTAGAAGTCGTCCTCAAGTTGCGGGAAGACTTCAAGTCCGACAATCGCAACAATCCTGAGATAGTGCGAGACCAGGTGGACTGGGTATTGAAATATTTCGGCATTGAAGCGAGTGAAACCGACTAAACGAAGGAATTTGGCATTGGATTAAGATGTTTGATGGCTGGGTGGTGCTACTCCAAAAAAACATTTATCTCTTGCCAGATTTAGGTGCGGTTATTCGAAGAAATTTTGTTGAACTTGACGTACGAATTGCAAATTGAGATGTGACGAAATTACAGGAGGTCGTTATGTTCAAAGATCGAACGCTGGTGTGGGCTGTGGAATACATCTTCGGAGGAACGCTGGTCCTCGTACCGCTGACGAGTCTGGTTCTTTGTCGAGCTGCCCAGAGTGACGCTCACATCTGGGCTGCGCAGCTATTTGTTGCCTGCCTCGGTGTTATCTTGGTTTCTTGCGCCAGTTCAATGAGACAGCGAATGCTCCTGGCAAGGCGAATAGACACGCTGGCCGAACAAGTAGCAGGCGGCTGCGAAGCATCAGGCCAAAACGATGAAAATAGGTAAGGACCGTCTTTTCAATGATTATATCATTAAGCACTAATCACCAGTCCCAACACGTACGTGCAGGTGAGCGATGGCCTCATGACCACGTTCGTTTCTGCGTTTGACTGTAGCTATGTAATGGCCGGGTTTCTTATAACTATGTTTGGTGACGGCGTAACCCTGCGGATTGTGTTTGCGAACATTCCCATCCGATTTCACAGTTACTTTTGGTCTGCCATCACCGAAGTCCCATATCTCGTTGCCAACAGTGGTGCGGAAAGCACGGACCTTGAAGGTGATTTCGTCGCCGGGCTCGATATCGAAGGTTGGGTAATAGACCGCGTGGATGGTGGGCGGCAACTGGTCGGGATGTTCCCTGTCGATTATTTGGACAACGGCAAAGTCGTAATCAATTCTGCCGGATGCATCGGTGATTTTCAGGATTTCGCTATATTCGCCGGGTTTGTCATATGTCCGCCGAACTTTCGGACCGTTAGCGACCGGCCCGTCACCGAACATCCATTCAAACTGTTTGATAACGCCGGCTTGACTCCAGGAGCGCATTGCGTCAAGCTCGACCTGCTCGCCAACCCAGGCGACTCGATGAGGCCGAGCCACAGCGATAATCTTCGGCTGATACTGGCGTTGATACGCTTCCCAAATGAAGGGGTAACCATTTTGGATACCCCACATACCGGAGGGTTGTCTGCACGTGATGTCGAAATGCAGGTGGGACCATCCGCCACTGCCGCCCTCCTTTCCGAGGATACCAATCTTTTGGCCCATTTTCACGTGCTGTCCCGGCTTAACTGAGCTGTCAATTTCATACAGGTGACTGTAGCGATAGAACCAGCCCCGGTCGTCCAAAATATAAATCACATCGTAGCGTGGTTTAACGGGGGAATCTTCGTAACCAAGCAGTTTTTCCAGACCCGCAGATATAACTAATCCATCAGTGGCGGCAACGACATCGACCATACCCTCGGTGCCTCCGAAGTCGAGTCCATAATGATAATAGATGTCTTTATCGCCGGGGATTTCGCCGCCATCAACGAAACATGGCACATTAGCCATCTGAGTGTCCGAGGCGAACCAACGCTGTTTGACAGGATAGACGAAAGTGCCAGGCCTTATCCACGCCGACCCGGCGGGCCAGAGTCTCAGCCTGGCATCTTTGGTTAGACCCCAGGCATTGGCTTTGCTGCTTCTTTCCAGATAGCCCTTAGTAACTGGACAATCGATTTGGACGCCAGCAACAGTAACAGGGAGATGATACGTCGAAGAGACAAGCGAGACGTTTTGGCCGTTGACTTCAACCTTTACTACCGCGCGGCGAACAGCGTTACGAATAGTATCTCGTGTTTCTCTGAGACCGAGCAGCTTCACAATTGCTTTCGAACCGTCGTGAAGTTCCACTGTTTGGGATTCACCCAAGTTCAAATCCGCCACCTTCACCAATGGTATCTGAGTTGGTGCGGAGGAACTGCCCAATGCTGCGGATTCAGATAAAGTTCCCAAAAGCAGGCTGAAAATGACCAGTAGATGAAACACGAACGGACGTTGACGATAGGACAGCATGGGACAACCTCACTTTCTAATGTTCAAGGGCAGTTGCAAAACACAACGTCTTGCCGAGCTACGGAACCAAGCCAAGCTACATTAACGTATCTATGTTTCATGTTTTTACCAGATTCGCTTTGATTAGGCAATCCTTTGGACAAGATTTTTGCTCCGTCAGCACGCTTGTCACACCAATACCGCCTTTGTGATTTTCGGTGTCGGATGTTCGCGGAGCAGACTGGAATTGTACGGCTGATTACGGTATTATGAAGTGTAACATACTTAATATCGAAGACGAGCGCATCCGAACCGAAAGCATCGATTAAAAGGAGAGCAAATAGTCATGCGCAGACAAACCAGACGCCAGTTTCTCAAAACCGTCACTTGGTATGGCCCCGAGTACACTCTAATCGTTTGGACCTATGTAGCCTTCTTTCTCAAGGTATAGGATGATTTGCTGTACGCACTCCTCCGGCGACATCGCGGTAGTATCGATTGTTAGTTCGGCGTCGTCCGGCTGCTCATACGGGTCGGATATTCCTGTAAATTCCTTGATGACTCCGGCACGCGCTTTAGCGTAAAGACCCTTGCGGTCGCGTTGTTCGCAAACTTCCAAAGGTGTTGAAACATATATCAAGATAAAACCGCCCACGTCTTCGATCATGTGCCTGACCTGCTTGCGAACGTTGTCATAGGGCGCGATGGGAGCACAAAGTGCGATGCCGCCGTTTTTTGTGATCTCGGAGGCAACAAAACCAATGCGGCAGATATTAAGGTCCCGGTGCTCTTTCGAAAATCCCAGCTCCGAGGATAAGTTCTTTCGAACGATATCACCATCCAGCAATGTTACCGGCCGCCCACCAGCCTCCAAGAGCTTCACCATAAATACATTTGCCAGAGTTGATTTCCCGGCACTCGGCAAGCCTGTAAAGAATACGGTGAATCCTCGCTTGCTTCGCGGCGGGTAGGTGCACTGTAACTCTTTGACGATTTCGGGGAAGGAAAACCAAGAGGGAATCTCACGTCCATCCGCGAGGCGTGCTCGCAGCTCCGTACCGGACAGGGATTTGACCTCAGCGTCTTCCAGCACCTCGTCTACAGGCATATATTCGTCTCTGTCGGCTACGTACACCATCATTTTGAAGGGAACCATCTGTATGCCAAGCTCGTCCTGATAACGGCCCAGCAGTTCTTGCGCATCATAAGGCCCATAGAATGGCTGACCGCTGGAGTCAGAGCCCGGCCCGGCATGGTCTCTGCCGACAATCAAGTGGGTACACCCATAATTTTTACGAATGATTGCGTGCCATATAGCTTCTCGGGGCCCGCCTAACCGCATAGCAAGAGGTAGCAGGCTTATCATCGCGGTGTTGTGCGGATAATGTTTCAAGATTGATAGATAACACCTGACACGGGTGTAATGGTCCACATCGCCGGGTTTCGTCATTCCGACGACAGGGTGAATGAAGAGGTCTGCTTCCAGTTCTTTTGCCGCCCGGAAAGTAAGCTCCTGATGGGCACGATGCATTGGATTGCGCGTCTGGAAAGCAACCACCCGGCGCCATCCCATGCTTGTGAATTTTGCCCGGACCTGCTGCGGCGTGAGCCGCAATTCTACGAAGTCATAATGGTTAGGAAGCTGAAGACATTCCAATTTACCACTCACATACCAAGGATTCGTGCTGTTCTGAAGGTACGCTACGCCTGGATGCTCGGGATTCATCGATACGAATGTCTGTTCTGCTTCCCGCTTCAGATCCGGCTGCCAAACCTCTTCCACATTGAGAGCAGCCAGCATGATACCTTCGGGGTCCCTAAGTGCCAATACCGAACCAGTATCCAGATTCTTTGCCAGTTCCTCAGAGACGTCGAGCGTAATCGGAATCGGCCAGATGGTGCCGTCCGCCAACCTCATCTTCTCACAAACGCTCTCATAATCGCTGCGGCAAAGGAAGCCGCGAAGTGGTGAAAAGCCTCCGTTCGCCAGAAGCTCGAGGTCACAAAACTGGCGCGATGTAAGATCCCAGGAAGGCCAATCCCGGGAAAGGCGTTTGAGTTCTTCAGCTCTTTTTTGGTCAACAACCAGGTTGACGAGTGTGCCACCGTGTGGCGTGATGAGATGAGAATTCATTTTTCCGTTTTCCTTAATTAACCCTTAACGACAAACTGCTTTTATTCGGAATCAACTGAACTCTTGAAGGTTTTCTACGAAAACTTTTGCAGCTTCCTTCAAACGTTTAACTTTTTCTGAGTCGGCTTTCGAAATTATCGTCTCGAAGCGCTGAGCAATGCGCTGTTTCGCTGATTTGGTCAATTCAATTGTTTCAGCGGAGTTCTTCCCTGTCGGTTTTTTTTCTACCCACCAGACATTCTTGGCCGCCATACATCGAACAGCATCTTCAAGTGTAGCCTTGCGAGAATAGAACACTATTGGGACTTTGGGATAGTCAGCCGCGACCTTCTCGGCAAGCTTTAATCCGCCGGTAGAATTCTGATTCCACGCGTCAAGAACGTTCTGCAGCCGCTCCCTGGCTCTGAGGTAATTTCTATAGGCAATCCTAATTTCTGCATTATCATTTTCGAGAGATAATGGCTCCGCTCTTAGTGCTTCAATCTTATCTCGATTTGCCGGCTCGTAAGGAAAGTACAAGTCAAGAACAAAAAGATCAGGTATCCAACCTTTCCGACTATCGAGCTGGGACTTTAATTCAACATAGTCGGTTGCCGCGACTATGTCGAAGGTTTCCCCGAACACATCACGAAACAAACGTATCTCAAATTTCTCGTCATCGTCGATGAAACAGATTCGAAACAATGTCACAACTCCAATTTAATTGCGGTGCAGCTATTTAATCAGAGGAAAAAAGCCTGTTCCGGACTCAATTTTCCTTCTTGGGTTGACTGACGTCAATTGTAAATTCCCACTGATGGTAATTATTCTTACTGTTTTTTATGATGCCTTTCTTATGTCATAATTCTTCTTTTGTAAAGAAAGAATTTCCGTGGTAAAATGAAAACGGAAACGTTTAAAAAGATATTCGAAACGAAAGGATAAGTACTCGTGAAGAAAAGAAACCAATTCATCACCATGTTTATATGTATCTTGGCAATTGTCTCCATCTTGTTCGTGGTAGGACCTCGGCAGAGAATACAACAGCATAAAGCCAAGCAGATACTGGATGCCACAGGTATTAAGGGCGGCCTGATTGTACATGTTGGTTGTGGTGATGGGAAGCTAACGGCTGCACTGCGCGCAAGTGACAGCTACCTTATTCACGGCCTGGATGCGGACGCCGAGAACGTCGAGAGAGCCCGTGAGCATATTCGTTCACTTGGAATTGATAGCAAGGTATCGATTGAACACTGGAACACGGATTATCTTCCGTATATTGATAACCTCGTCAATCTGTTAGTCTCTGAGAATTTAGGCGATATTTCAATGGAAGAGGTGCTGCGCGTGCTGTGCCCCGGAGGTCTGGCCTACATCAAGCAAAATGGCAGATGGACCCGGACGATAAAGCTGTGGCCTGATGAAATAGATGAATGGACGCATTTTCTCCATGGGCCTGATGGAAACTTGGTTGCCAAAGATTCTGTAGTGACCTTGCCATTTCACATGCAGTGGGTGGGCGAACCGACCCACTCCAAAACTCACAGCCATCTTTCCTCCGTGAACGTCATGGTCTCAGCCGGAGGACGCATCTTCTATATTGTTGATGAAGGTCCCACTGCGTTGCCATTTTCTCTTCCCAGCCGGTGGGCACTGTTTGCCCGAGACGCGTTCAACGGAGTCACTCTCTGGCGACGTCCAATAAGTCCATGGCAGCCGTCCGATGTGTCCAGCCGCCACTTCTTTCCAGTCGACCTCTATCGCAGACTTGTTGCTGACAAAGACAGGGTATACGCCACTTTAAGCATATTTGGCCCTGTTGTCGCTCTCGACGCTGCAACAGGCAAGACCTTCATGAGCTATGAGGGAACGGATAATACAGAGGAGATAATTTACCACCAGGGTGTTCTCTTTCTCGTGGTCGGTACCACCGCCCCAGACGATATTGATAGGCGTCAATTGGCCGCGAAACGCACACAAGCGCAGCAGAAGCGAATCATGGCGGTCAAAGCTGATACCGGTAACGTTCTGTGGGAAAAGCTCGGCCCGGATACAATGGGCCTGATGCCTATGACCCTTGCTGCCAAAGGCAAACGTGTTTTCTTCCAGAACACCGACAACATCATCTGCCTTGATTCACAAACGGGCGAAGAACTCTGGCGCTGCCCCAGACCCAGTTCATATGCGCGGCCCTCATGGTCTGCCCCCACTCTTGTGGTATATGATGACTTTGTGCTCTCGGCCGACAGGAGGAACGACGCTACAAAGCAGTCGGAACAGCAGAAGAGGATAGGGACCTGGCGGGCCGGCGAACTCATGGTTCTTTCAGCCGAAACCGGCGAAAGATTATGGAGCACGCCATCTGCCGAGGGCTGTGGCTCGCCTATTGATGTCTTTGTCGTGGACGGATTTGTGTGGGTCGGAGAAGAAATGGGCAGGAAAGAGCCCGACTATCGTAAGGTTCGCGACCTTCGCACGGGAAATATTGTAAAGGAATTTCCACCTTCAGACGGCTGGGTCGACCACCATCATCACCGATGCTATCGAGACAAGGCAACAGAAAAATATATTCTTGCAGGCAGAACCGGCGTGGAATTTATCGACCTGAACTCAGGAGAAGTGGCTCCGAATCACTGGATACGAGGCATCTGTAAGTTCGGCATCCTGCCCTGCAATGGACTTCTCTATCTACCGCCCGACCAGTGCGGATGTTACATCGAAAGCAAACTGACCGGCTTCCATGTGCTGGCGCCAAAAAGGGCTGTTGAGTCTTCACCGCGCCGACAGCAAAGCAAGCGCTTGGAAAAAGGTCCGGCCTACAACCAAATTCAGAAACTAAAATCGAAGCTCTCAGATGGCGGAGATTGGCCCACCTATAGAGGCAATCCCGCACGCAGCGGTTACACCCAATCGCCTGTTGGGTTAAACCTCAAACTCAATTGGCAGGCCAACGTCGGAGGCAGACTAACCCAACCGGTGGTCGCTGACGGCAGAGTCTTTGTAGCCTCGGTAAATGCGCATACCATTGATGCTTTGGACGCCGATACCGGCAAAGCACTGTGGACCTATGCAGCAGGAGCAAGAATAGACTCCCCGCCGACTATTGCAAGAGGCCTGGCCGTCTTTGGCTGCAGAGACGGTTGGGTGTATGCTCTGCGGGCTTCGGACGGAAAGCTCGCCTGGAGGTTCAGGGCCGCACCTGAGGACCGCAAGCTCGTTGCTCATGACCAGACCGAATCTGTTTGGCCCGTTCATGGAAGTGTCCTCGTCCTTGCCCCTGCGTCTCCCGACGCAAGTCGGGGCAGCGGGCAGAATGGAGCTGTCTACTGCGCCGCCGGCAGGTCCTCATACCTCGATGGCGGAGTTTACTTGTATAAGCTCGACCTGGCCAGCGGAAAGACTTTACTTGAAAAAAACTTCTACAGCCGAGACCCTCGGACCGGACAGATGTCGAATTTATATGAACCGTTTAAGGCGGAGATTCTGCCGGACCGCGAACTGCCGGGTGTGCTTCCCGACGTCCTTTCAAGTGACGGGAAGAATATCTGGATGCGAAGCGTGACTTTCGGCCCTGACCTGGTCATACAGCAAGAACATCCGCCGCATCTTTTCTGCTCAATGGGTTTTCTGGATGACTCGTGGTGGGAAAGAACGTACTGGATATACGGCCCCCATTTCTTTTCCGGTGCCGCAGGTGTCCATTTTGCCAAAGGAGTTTCTTCCGCTGGCAGGATTCTCGTCTTTGATGAGGTTTCGGTCTATGGATATCAGGATGAGACGTTTTCTTCCGTCGGCATCTTCTCAGCGGGCAAGAAGCCGGCGCTTGAAAAAGACAACGCCGCAAAGTTCAAAAAACCCAAGTACCGCAATGCACGTCATACAAAACTCCTCTACGACTGGTATAATGATGTGCCGTTTTATGTCCATGGTCTTGTTCTTGCAGGCCAGACAATCTTCATAGCAGGCCCGCCCAGATTTGATGAACGAAACGTGCGTGCATATCTAACGAGCTGCAGAACCGACGACCAGCAACCTTCCGGCGTACTCAGAGACGCGCTGGACTCGTTCGAAGGCAGGAAAGGCGCGCTGATGTGGGCGGTCAACAAGTCGGATGGAAAGAAGATGGCCGAATACAAACTGGACTCGTCGCCGGTCTTCGATGGGATGAGCGCCGCCAACGGACGGCTATACCTTTCAATGAAAAACGGTAGAGTGTTGTGTTTTGGAGGGAGGTAGGTACCGGCTTTGAGTTTTAGAAAGCCTTCGAAGAGGTGCTATAGTGATGCTGAATCCATCGACCATCATAATGATGGCATCGTTTCTGCTTTTTTGCATGAGCAGCTGTAACGCCTTGAACAAAAATCGGACTGGTGTGGGCAAACTGTCAAATCCTGAGGTTCGTGCTGAAACTCTTATCACTCAAAGGACACCTATCGATGCCTTACATACCGCTGCGACAGCGGATCTGGTCATCAAGAACGCCAAAGTTGTTACTATCGACAAAGACAATCCTCGCGCCCAGGCGGTAGCTTTCAGGGGCCAGAAGATTATTGCTGTGGCCTCAAATAGGTCGATCGGGAAATATATCAAAGAAGGCGTTACTGAAGTAATTGATGCGCAAAGCAGGCTTGTAGTTCCCGGTTTCAATGATGCCCATATTCATTTCAAATTCGTTGATCCGGACTACATTGACCTTCGTTACATTCGAGATCCGGGAATAATTACCGAGAAGGTCAAGGAGGCGGTTGCCAAGGCCAAGCCCGGCGAATTGATCCGTGGCGGCCACTGGGAACATGAAATGTTTTACGATAGGCAGTGGCCCACCAAAGTACTGATTGATTCAGTGGCGCCGAATAATCCTGTGGTATTATCCCGTGCCGATGGGCATTCGGTTCTAGTCAACAGCTATGTCATCCGAAACTCGAGAATCACCAAAGATACCCCCAATCCTTTTGGCGGTGAGATACAACGCGACCCGGCTACCGCAGAGCCTACCGGTATTTTTAAGGAAAAGGCCAAGGCACTGTTGAAATATGGTGACATACCCGTTCGTCGAACGCCCAATGAGCAGGAGGAGCAACGTATGCGCGGATGGCAGGCTGCGTTTGATTTGGCCGTGAGAAGCGGTGTAACATCGATACAAGTACCTTCAGGCGATGACTTTGACATATATCAAAAGTTTAAGGATATGGATAAACTCACATTGCGGGTATATTGCGGTGGGTCTTTGACAACCGACAGACAAAAACTAAGGCGCTACACGGAACTGCAAAAGAGATATCCCAGAGACGGCAACTGGATACGGTTCGGCTATCTGAAGGGATTCATCGACGGTACGCT
>CAYGBH010000072.1:0-13435 GCA_964348055.1 uncultured Pirellulales bacterium | reverse complement strand
ACCAAAACCATTGGTGACACCGATGAGGTAGTTGATTCCGAGATTAAGGCCCAGCTTGGCTGCGTCACTGTGCTCGTAGATGGCAATGCAGCCTGGAATGGTAGTCATGAGATTCTCAAAGGCGTGACTCGAACAGAGCGTGGCCACAGAGCCCGTCCTCATCCTGGTGCCGTTATTGCGGTGCCAGGCGAAGCTGTTGATGGTGTGGTCAATTCGCCAGTCGAGTGAGTTGATGATAATCTGGCGCTGGGCGGCTGTGAAGTCGTCCCACAGCCAGTCGAGCATTAAGCCGAAATACTCGGTCAGGTGCGTCTCCCATTTATCGACAGCCCCGGCGCCTTCCGGGGATGCGTAGCCGCCCTTGGGCCATGAAGCCATCGTCAATAGACGCTCCTTAACACCGGCATATCTGGCTTGGCGTGTGAAGCGATAGGCAAAGGCCACATAGGTCATGTCACGGCCCATCTGCATGTAGCTCAGCGGCTCTCTGTCGTCCGCTGGGAAGTCCTTCCACCAGCTTTTTTTCAGGGTAGATTCAGCTATCGCGATAGCACTTTCGTAGATTTCCCGGCTCTCGGTGTCGGTGTTTTTAAGGGCTTTGATTTGCTCCCAGTTTTCTGCATTGAAGCATAAGCGTGGGTGCCCGTTAAGGAACGTGCCGGGCTCGGCAAGGGCTGAGCGGTCCCACACGACCGCATCGCGTGCGATAATGAAGGAGCGCACCTCGCTCCAGGCCTCTTGCGATGTGCCGACATTGTAACCTACCCGCCAGAACCACTCGCCACCGCTGCTTAAAGGGCCGATTGTATTGTAGAAGTTGAACGGCGTATTCTTGACGTTGATTTCCAGATTGACAAAATCGGCAGCTTTAGACACCTGGAAAGTAAATCTTTGCTGCGCAGGATAACTACTGCCCTGAGGAAACAAGTCCGGCACATAGGCCCAGCTAAAGCGCGGTGGGTTCAAGCCAACGGTCGTGCCATCGGGCGGCCTGAACTTTACAAAGCGGGCGTAATATTCACGTGCATTGTCGGGAAGTTTACATGCCGAATCGATGAAAGCCGACGACCCTGCCGACGCCACCCCGCCGCATGTCCCGAAAACAGCCAACGCCACGATTGAAACCGATGCAGCAATCCATAAAGAGTCCTTCGGACAGCGGAATATACTCATAATAATTCCCTTTCTCCGGTATTAAGCAATCAGTGACAAGCCTACGTGCTTTCTTGCCCGCCGCCCCGACTCGCGCCGAGAGACGCGTGGAAGCAACAAAAGACCACAGAGTGAGAGCTTCCGGAACGGCCTCACTGCCACCGGCCCGCCATCGACTCAATCTCGGTCACCGCCTTCTTTGCCTTCCACGCCTCGGCTATGCACGCCTTGTAGAGTCCTTCAGCCGCTTGCCTCGCCGTCCTTCGTGAAACCGTGTAAGGGTCATCTACAACTTGCTTTTCAACGGTCTTGACCCAATCCTGAGGAATTGCCTCAATTCCACGCAGGGCACCGGCAAGACCACCGGCCACATAGGCTTTGCAGTCTGTGTCGCGACCGAGATTAACGGCGTAGATAATAGCCTGGCGCGGTTGTCCATCGGCCATAAGGAAACAAGCCAGGCCTCCGGAGAGAACCTCCACCGCGTTAGATATGCGCTTACCTTCGTAGCGTTTCTCGTAGAGTGGGCGCAGCTCCTTCCAGTCTTTTGCCTTCCTGGCCCAGTCAAGCCCCTGTTCCACCTCCCTGCGAGGTTCCGGCGGTAGCTGCGCCAAAGCAGTATCAATCACCGAATCGACCGTTGCGTCGGGCCGAAGAGCCTCAGCCGTTGCCGCGGCAATCGCCGCACACACCTCAAGGGCATAGTTGCCTGGCCGACCCTTAACGTCCTTAATGCGTCCCAGTGACAGGGCATCTCGAGCAGCCTCATCCGGGCGGCAGGCATTAATCATCCCGATAGGCATAATCATTTTGCTCGTCCCAATAAAGGCCGGCCACGCCGCATAACGTCCAACCTCCCAAGGAGGCAATCCTATCTTCAGCAGGTTGTAGATGACCTGGTCTTGCGGGCCGAGGAGATAGCCAAACTTGTCCGGGTCGATATCCTTAACCCATGTACGTGCGAGGTCTTCTATCGTAATCCTCCCGCCTTTTTTCAGAATGGCGCTTGTACACAAGCGATGGCGTTCAAAACCATCCTCGGTCATCCCAGGCGGGCGATGGTGCGCGTGCCTTGTCCAGTCCGGCCCGAAACGCTGCGGTCGGCGCGACGCCTTCTTGTCCTGAGGCAGAAGCTCATCGACGAGGCCGTAACGCTGCTCAATCTGCCGCCAGCTCATACCCTCTGTGACGTCCCCCATTGAGTTGGCAATAGTCCCTGCCGCTTCACAGCCGTAAATGCGGGAGAAGAGCTGCCCGTGGGCGTCTTTCTTGCTGAAAGCGAAATTTGACCCGGAGTCGCCTGCTCCTGCACAGACCCGCCCCCAGACAGCGACTGCACAGAACGTAAACGCCAATGCCGTAGCTTTTAGTGCTGAATTCGTCCTCATATTAATCTCCTTATCACAACTAAGCCTAAGAATTTCATCAGGATATCAAATCTGTCCGACAAGTGCATCAATTAGCTTTTGGAATTAATGAAAAATATGCTAAAATCCGGTCAATATTATATAGTTGCTGGATTTTCTCCGTAAGTCCACTTAGGGACTTACGGAGGACAAATCAAGTAAGGAGAATTATGATATGACCCTGCATTATCATACTCGTACCCGTTTCACGAGTAACACGAGTACGGGTACCCGGCGTGAATTCTTGAAGGCCGTTGGTCTTGGGTCAGCTGCGGCAGCTCTGACTGGGTGTTTTTACGCCGTCCGGCGGGATCGAAAGCCGCATATTGCAATGTTCATTTCCGATGACCACGGTACGGATTTCGTCGGCTGCTACGGAAATAAGGCCATTCAAACTCCCAATATCGATGCACTGGCCAAACAAGGAATGCGTTTTACCAACATGTTCGCCGCTTCGCCCACTTGTGCACCCTCTCGCTCGGTGCTCTACACCGGTCTCTACCCCGCCCGCAACGGCGCGATGGCTAACCACAGCGTTTGCAAACCGGGCATCAAGTCGCTGCCGTCGTACCTCAAGATTTTAGGCTATCGCGTGGTGCTGGCGAACAAAACCCACATCAAGCCCAAAGAGGTCTTCGACTTTGAATACCTCAAGGCCACCCTACCCCGCGACCCGGCACAACCACGCCGCTACCGCCAAGAAGGGCTGGATACAAGGGTCATCGACCAGTTCCTTGCCGCTCATGCCAGAGATAACCCCGAACAGCCGTTGTGCATAATCCTCGCTGACAACAGCCCACACGTGATCTGGGAATACAACAAGACCTATGACCCCGCCACACTGCCCATCCTGCCGTACATGGTTGATACAGCAAAGACGCGCGTAGGCCTGGCGAATTACTACCAGGACATTACCACGATGGACAAACGCGTCGGTGACGTGATGATTTCATTAAAGAAATATGGCTATGAGGACAACACCCTGTTTATCTATACGTCCGACCAGGGACCCGAATGGCCGCACTGTAAGTGGACCGTGTATGACACGGGCCTGCGCACGCCGTTCATCGCTCGCTGGCCGGGCAAGGTCAAGCCTGGGACGATTTGTGACGCGATGACCTCCTTCGTCGACGTCACGCCCACGTTCATCGACATCGCCGGCAGCGCTGCCGGCCCACCTCAAGACCTCGATGGTCGCAGCTTCCAGGATGTATTGCTCGGCAAAGCCAAAACGTTCCGCGATAAGATTTTCGCCAGCCACACCGGTGACGGAACGATGAACGTCTTCCCACAGAGGTGCGTCCGGAGCAAGCGATACAAGTATGTACTCAACCTTCGACCGGAGAATACGTGGACAACACACTTTACAAAAGTCCCGGGTATTCCAAACAGCCATAAGGATATCTGGGACAGCTGGATCGAAAAAGGCAAGACCGACACCGAAACAGCAAATCTGCTCGATATCATTCAGTATCATCCGGCTGAGGAACTATACGACCTTCAGACCGATCCGTATGAGCTCAACAATATCGCAGACAAGCCCGAATCCAAACTAATACTCGAGAAGATGCGGGACGATCTGAAGCAGTGGCTGGCCAGACAGGGCGACACGGCAGCAAAACTGTAGAGCAAAGGATATTTGACTGTAAAAAGTGTTTTGACTTTTCGCTCTTCACAGGCATATCGGGGTCGCAGTGATTCTATATTGAATTTCAAAGGCAGACTTGATATTCTATCGGAAATTAGGCTCAGCGGTGTAGCTGAGCAGGGACAAATGGAAACTTAAAATTAAAAATTAAAAGTGCAAAATTAAATTTTGAATTTTGCGCTTTGATTTTTCAGCAATTTAGAAACAGGAGGACTTCATTATGCGCAACATACGAGCTATCGTCGTCTCTCTTAGCACGCTTGCCATCCTTTTTGGAGTTCCGTTACGTCTGAATCCGACGCTGGCCCAAATCGAGCGATTCTCCGCAGGACGCCTCTCGGCGGAGCGTCGCGAGGGAGACGCGATTGAGGTGTGGCGGATTACGAATGACCCGACCGTCCGGGACCACGCCAACTACCATAACACGCAATGCTGGAGCCCCGATGGGCGCTACCTCTGCTTCACCCATTATGCCGCCAATGAGCGAGAGTTCGGAACGACGTCGGCAGCAGAAGTGCACCTCTACGATCTGCACCGAGATAAGGACATCAAGGTCGACAACGGGACCAATCCCCGTTGGGCGAACAACCACAATTGGCTCTTCTACATCCGCTCCCGGCCCGAGGTCGGCCCGCGAGACCAGAAAGGCACACAGGTGATGTGGAAGGACGTTGAAACCGGACAGGTGACACGAATCGGTTACGGTATCGGAATACTAAAATACACCGACTGCGACGACCGCTGGCTGTACGGAATGCGGGAACTCAGAGACAGGCAACGCAAGCCAATTCGCATAGCGATTGAAGCAGATGCAACGACAGAGACGCTGCCCGGCAATTGGCAGGTCGGGTACAACTCCTTAATGGTAAATCCAAGACATCCGATGATCATTTCCCGAGACCATAACTACAGAGACTACTACTATGCCACCGAAGGAACTCGCGACATCCCGTTCGTGGCCCGTCACTTCTTCGACCATGACCTGGCCGGGGAAAACCGCACCACACCGTTTCCCGTCATGGAAGGTTCTCACTTCTCTTGGGCGGGAGACGGTTCCTACTTCCTCCTGGGCAACGGCCAGATGCGCGGCAGGAAGTGGAACGAACCTCTCCCAGGCAACATTCATTTTCTCGCGGCGATAAGTTGCGGTGACGTCAGCCCCTGCGGCCGCAGCGGACGCTGGATCTGTGGGGATGCCAGCGTGGCGGAAATTCGGGTGGCAGACCTGCGGTCGGGCGATGGCTGGTCGGTCATAGAAACCAATTCGTTTCTCTGCTTTCCGACCGACCGGGACTACTCCGGGCCTTACGACATCGACCTGAAAGGCAGTCCCGACGGGACGAAAATCGCCTTCATTTCCACATACGACTTGAAGGACGGCCCTGTTGCCCGAATTACCGAAGATGCCGCCGGCGACATGGTCCACGTCGACTCTACAGAAGGATTCCCTAAACGGGGAAGACTCATCAACGCCTCCGGCTTCGGGGGAGAAGTGCTGGGCTACGAACGCAAGACCGATACGACATTCGAAGGACTCAGCCGCGGATTGTACGGTACCTCCTCGAAGGCCAGCCTTCGCAGGGGCCGGTCGCTGACGTCCTTCGAGGCCATGTTGATCCCGGAAAGGTTGCGGAAAGGCCTGCCGCTACCGCCCCGCTGGATACGCAACGTGGTCAAAGACAAGGATTCGCCGCTGATGCTACAACGGTCGTCAGACCTCTATGCGGTCGTTGTCCGACTGCCTGACCGTCCGCACCTGCGGCGAATCGGAGAGGATATCCAGTTGATTCCCGGCGAAAACCACTGGGAGACGTACGGTTATCACGTTTACAAGGATGGGACGAAGGTCACTAGCAAGCCGCTTCGTCCGGGGACGTCGTTCGCTCTGCCGGGCAAAGGGACGTACACTGCGATCGCTGTGGAATGGTCTGGCCTTCGAAGTAAGCCGAGTTTGCCACTGAAGATTCGGCACCGTGCAGCGCTGGATGTCCTATCCGACAAACCCAGCGATTTCTCCTGGACTCGCGACCGTTACCTCGTGCAAGGCAAAGAGGTATCGCGAGAGCAGGCACTGCGTTCGCAGGAAGCCGTTGCGGAAACGGTCCACTTACATGACGGGGTAATCCAGCGCAAACGGTATCGTCGGGGAAAGGTCCTCAAAAGACACGACTTTAATCTGGAAGGAAAGGCCGTTCGTCGGCTTTTCTATGAAGCAGGCAGGCTGCGCCGGCGCGAATACCACGACCGCAACGGCAATCACGTCAGCACCGAGTTATTTGGCTCCGACGGTTACATCACAGAATCCGTCCAGCACGGATCTCGGCCAAGGCATTGGTGGTACGAGCAAGGCGTCCCGGTGAAATACTCCCGCGGCTCCCAGACCTATGTCACAGACGGGATGCGCTGGACACAGGCAAAGTGAGTGCTGTTCTTATATTAACTTTTAATGTTTGCTGCCAATTATAACTGACCTTGTTTTCGCTCTTCTCCGGCAGCTCTCGCAGCCGCAGGTACCTACGCGCCTTAGGTGCGAAATCCCAGCAAGGCTTTTAGTCTCAATCAATTTCGCTCCTTTCGTTTTCATCTTGCGCAAAGCCAGCTTGGCCTCTATCCTGTTATGCGAACCTAAGGCATCAACTACAACCCTTACATTCTTGCCTCGCTGCAGCAGCCCCAATGCCGTCGCCTTGACAGCATCTTCCGTGCCAGCACCAATCAAAATAAACTCATCAGCCTGCACTTCACTCAGCAGTCTTTCTATTCGAGGCTCATCAAAAGGGTCAATGCAGCGCTTGTGTAAAATTACCTGCCTGTGCGCCTGCAATAAATCCGCCGGCAAAGCATTTTTGTCGTCGGCCGGAAAACTCGCCCGATTGCTCAGCAATGTGTACCGTATCTTTTTCTGTCCATCTGTGCCATCGATGCAATAGCCAACCGCATCTTCACAGCCGTTATGGTTACGGTAAACCTCAGCAGTTGAGATTATTAAGATATTCTCATGCCTGGCCCAGGCCATCACCCTGCGAATATTGGCAAGAACTTCTGCATGATTCCTTATGCATGCATTACCCCCAGCGAGTAAGAAGTCTCTTTGTGTGTCGATGTCCACCAGGAGGTGCCTAAGCTGTTTGTCAAACGATTGCAGAGTCATTTTGAGATCTCCCGTCACCACACTCACGTCCGAGATATCCCAAATGGCACTTTTTAGTATGTCTGCCTACTTAACAGTGCCATCTCGTATCTCGCATGTAACGTTCTTTCTGGCTTTCCGTTCAGAATCAAGGACATCAGAAGTCAGAGGTCAGATTTTCTTCTGTTTTCTGTCTTCTGTTCTTTGATCGTCCAGGTGAACATTGATTTTATGACAGGTTTTTGGTATAATAAGTTTTTATACAAACGCATTCGTGTCTTTGCCGTAAGGCATCCTGTGGACAGCGCGAAAGCGGGATGTCATGTTATTTCCACGGCTTCTTGTAAGGACAAGGAAGTGAGAAAAGCAGCAACGTTACTATTAGTGTTGGCCTGTGCTCTGGCAAGCCCTACTCCAGTGCCGTGCGGGGCAAGCATAGCTTCTCAGCAAGCTCTCGAATTCAACCCTACAGATGATCAAACGCCCGGCTACTATGTTGCGCCGGACGGTCAAGACAATAATCCGGGGACCTTGAGTCAGCCGTTCCGCACGATACAGAAAGCCGCCGATGTGATGAAACCAGGCGAGACCTGCTATGTTCGCGTCGGTACGTATAGGGAGACAGTAAACGTCACTACCTCCGGGTCACAGGGCTCGCCCATAAGATTCACCGCCTACCGGGGCGATAACGTCTGCCTTGACGGCACCGACGTGCTTGATGTGAACTGGACGGTACACAGCGGCAGCATCTACAAGGCAACAACGAGTAAGACTTTTGAGCAGCTATTCCTGAACGATGAGATGATGGTCGAGGCCCGCTGGCCGAATATGCAGTTTCCTCAGCAGCTCTGGGACCGGTCCCGCTGGGCCAGTGCAGGTGTGGGCAGCCGATACGGAAAGATGGTCGATCCACAGCTGGCTGCGACAAATATCGACTGGACGGGGGCTGTCGCCGTGTTGAATGTAGCACATCAGTTCTATACCTGGACACGCACCGTCCAGAGCCACAGCGCCGGCGACGATACATTTCTGTACTCCAGGGACCTGGCAGGAATCACCAGCTACGCTGATAAGACCAAGCCGTGGGAAAACGACCGATACTTTTTGACTGGAAAACTTGAGGCTCTCGACAGCCCCGGCGAGTGGTTCCTCGACAGAGATACCAACACTCTGTATCTGTGGACCCCTGACGGCGATAGTCCTGCTGACTACACAATAAAGGTCAAGCAGCGCAACTATGGTTTCGAAGTAAGTGCAAATACGGACCATATTGAGATTTCGGGATTTGATTTCTTTGGCTGCACATTTGTCTTCAATGACTGTGACTACAGCCTTGTGGAGGATTGCAACCTGCTTTATCCCGTGCATGCTCGCCATCTCTCCGAACCCGGCCACAATCAAGACTCGATAATCACCAAGATAATCGGAAACAACAATACCGTTCAAAACTGCAGCTTCGCCTACGGCTCCACTACCGGATTTAAGATGGCAGGCAAAAATAATCTTGTTGAAAATAACCTCATTCATGACTTCTGCTGGCATGGCTCTTTGCGGCATGTCGGCCTGCATATAAACAGTACCGGAGAATCGGGTGCGTCGGCGGGCTCGGTGGCTCGATATAATACTCTTTTCAACACAGGCAATGCCGCCCTTAACTACCGCGGTTATGAGAACACCATCGAATATAACCATGTCTATAACGGGGGCCTTGTTTGTGAGGACGTTGCACTGGTATATACCGGTCAACCGACCACCGCAGGCAGCGTCGTGCGCTATAACTGGGTACACGGCTGCCGTACCGAATCAGGCAAAGGCTTGGGTATTCGCGGCGACGACCAGACCAGAAGCCTGACTGTACACCACAACGTCGTCTGGGACTGCGGCCGTGACGGGATTATCGTCAAGGGCGACTTCAACAAGGTCTACAACAATACTGTCTTTGACATTGGCACAGATAATAATCCGGGCAATTACGTCAACCTTCATACTGCGGCAGAACCCTATAAGTGGTGGCGCAACCAGTATCCGTTGCTGCCCGAGCAGAATGCCAATAGCACTGTTTTCAACAACGCCGCTTTTACCATTACATCCGATAATAAGGGAACACCATTAGCGAAAAGTCGCAATGTGACCTATAACTATTATGGCAAGGACTTGAAATTGACAAACATCGGACAGATGGATTTTCGTCCGAGAACCGACTCAGACCTGGTTGATGCCGGCCGAGTCATTCCGGGCTATACCGACGGCTATTTGGGCGATGCACCGGACATCGGCGCTTACGAGTACGGGGACTCAAACTACCGGATTCCAGGCTGTAAAACTGACCAACAACGCCGAGCAGATTTTTATAAGTCCTCGGCAGTCTTCCATGCCGATATCGCTCGATAATGCCACCGGTGAACGATCATTCCTTATGTAGCATAAAAGAACGGCAGGGGCTGAAAAACACCTGCCGTCCGGAGGAAAATTATGTGTAGAAAACTATTGATGTATCGGCAGATATCGCTCTTAATCTTAAATCTTTCCCTCCACAGGATGCCTTACGGTAAAGACAGCTGAAGATATCAGAAGTCAGATGTCAGATTATCCATCATCTGTTCTTGGCTGTGCCGGTTCGTTGTACTACTTGTCTTCTTCTTTCTTTCCACCCAGCAACCCGCCGAGGAGGTCTTTGGGCTTCTTCAGGACCTCCTTGAGCTCTCCCGGGACCTTGTCTCTGAGTTTGTCGCCAAGCTGCTTGTCGATTTCTTCAGAGAGTCTTTCCCGGCCCGCCTTTACGAGTGCTTCCTTGATACTGCCCTGCAGACCTTTGACATCGAATGCAAGCCGCGGCTCGCTGACCGGGCCGACCACGCGTATAGTCGTCTTGAGGTCCTTGAGGACCTTAAATGCCTCTGAAGTTGTCCTGCCGCCGAGACCAAGAATCCCGTCGCCCTGAGCCGTTGCTTGCATGTTCTGTAAGTTGACGTCAACTGTAAGATCAACGAAATCGGCTGTAATTTGGCCGTTGAATTGACCGGAAGCAACACCTGATTCGAAAGCCAGGCCGGCACCACTGCTGAGGCTGGACTGCAATCTGGTCAGGTCCAGACCGCTGAAGGCCCCTGTGACCTGTGGTGTTTTGTCCGGGGCCGAATAGTCAAACGTGACGTCGGCGCGCATTGGCGTATCGTTTGACTTGATATCGAGCTTGATAGGCAGGCCGGCACTCTGCGGGGCGTCATTTATGTTTTGCAGCGTGATTGTGCTGTTGCCGAACACCATTGAAGGTATTTGAACCTTCTCGAGCAGCACGTTCTTTGCGAGGAATCGCGGCGACGGCGGCGCATCAGACCGTGCCAAGAGATAATCGAGATATTTGATGACCGGCTGTTCTTCGGCGGCTTGCTCTTGTGACTTCGGCAGCCACTTTCTGACTTTCTGGAGCCAGCGGCTTACAGCTTTGGCATTTTGGAAGTACTTTTCCAGCTTGACGATATCGGATACGGTCACCTTGAAATCGCACGGGTCGAAAATCCTGGGACGTTCAGCAGGGACTTCAACTACTTTGCCCGGGGTCTGGCGCCTCTGGTTGAATTGAAGGTTTGAGACCAGTATCTGGTCGGCAACAACTTTGCCCAACAGCAGATTGTAAACGCTTGCGTCGGCGGCGATTTTGTCTACGGCGAACTGGTTATTCTGCGGATTCTCTGCGTCGGTGACTTGTATGCCGGATGCCGACGCCTCGCCGGTCAGGGCAGAGAGCTTGAGCGCCTCAAGGTTGACTTCCGCACCGTTGGCTTTGGTGAGCCTTGCCACGGCGTAGTCTTTGACCTTGGTATCTTTCAGAAGTGATGCCACAACGCCGAAGATTACCAGCAAAATCACTGCAATAGCAACCCCTGCTTTGCGAACGATTTTCGCCTTGGCGCTGAATAGCGCCTTTGCATCCTTGGTGCGCTTGCCGATGAGTATGCGGTCCAAAATACGGACCCAAGGGTTTGAATACCATTTCTTGAATCCTTCCGAGCCCTCTTCGAGTTTGAGCAGCTTACGACGAAAGCCGATAACGGAACGCGCCAAAAGCAAGCCGCCTGCAGCACCAACGATGGGGCCGCAAACAACAGCTCCCGTCACCGCGTACCTGCCGAAATCGGTTATGCCTATGACCGGTATCGCCGCCAGCAGCTTCAGCAAAGGTGCCAGGTAGCTCTCCACTGCGGCCCCGATATGATACAAGACAGGAGCCGCGGCGAAGCAAATGGCTTTACCCAACGCCGCTGAAATCAGGAAAATCCCAATGTGGATATTCAAAATGAATATCAGTGCTATTGCGATTACGTGGATACCGGACCAGGCCGGTATCAGGCCGAACGTAAAGCCGAGCATAACCGAAAGAAAGATAATGACCGGAGACACCCCGCCTCGGAGAATCGCAAGATACTTACGGATCGGTTTTGGAATTGGAAGAAACATATCTACACCTCTTTCTGATAAATAATGCACTCAGTTCTAAGTTCATATCCGCCGGTTAATTGTATCAGATCAAAGGGCGACGCAGCAACTGAAATTACAGTTTAATTTCCATCCGCCCATAGAATGCAACCCCTCGCGGTTCTTAATTTCACCATTGGTTAGATAGACTTGGGTTATGGAGTAGCACAGCAAAAAAGGGTGTTTTGGCCTGATATTTCTCGACTGGTAGGAACAAACATATAGAATTATATTGGCCCGGATTAATCTTGAGATTGGGCAAAGAGAGAACAATGTTTATGAAGGTATTCACGGATTGAAAGGGTAATCACGATGGACATCGATATGGAAGCTGTTTTACAGAAGGCCTATGAATATTTAGCCCAATATGGATTAAAGGTTATAGCGGCCTTAATAATCCTTCTCATTGGCCGGTGGCTGGCCAAATTCATCTCACGATTGATAAAAAAGGCACTCATCATTACTGCTAAAGTGAAGCTCGCTCTTGATGAAAACGGTATAGCGATACCGTATCCACAGCGAGATGTTCATATTAAAGGGGAAACTAACTAAAGTGTCAAAGACGCTTAGTCGAATTGTAAAGCTTTTTCAATATGTATAATAACCGGCGTTCTCGGTGGTTTTTAATTACTCATAATGAAAGGAGAGTATTATGCGTGGGCAAATATTAGGATTGTCACTTTGTCTTGTGCTATGTATTCAATCAATACATGCGGACGAAGTCCTATTTAAGAATGGGGACCGTCTTACGGGTAAGATTGAGCATCTTACAGATGGGAAATTAATTTTCAAATCGAACGTGGCAGGTACAGTAACCGTAGATATTTCGAACATTCAGACTCTTAGCAGCGATGCGCCGATTAACGTACATTTGACAGATGGAACGACCTTCAGCCAAAAGGTCACAAAAGCCGGACCAAGTCGCTTTGCTATCGAAGGTACTGATACAGTAAAGGCCCAGGAGTTTGACCTTGCTGCCATATCTTCAATCAATCCGCCTGCAAAACCAAAGCCAAAATGGTCGGGCGACATTTCAGCGGGAGTGACTTCTACACACGGCAACACGAAGGCAGAAACCATCAGCGCCAGTGCCAATCTTAGGAAACGAACTGAGAAGGACCGCACACAGGTCAGCGCAGATTACGCGAGAGGTCGCCAGAGAGACACGAACACAGGCCAAATGGAGACTACCGAAGATTGGTGGCGGACAAAAGGCAAGTACGACTACTTCTTTACAAAGAAGCTGTATGGATATGTGGACGGCAGGTACGAAAAGGATGCTATTGCCCAACTTGACCGCAGGGTGATAGCCGGCGGTGGTGCTGGTTATCAATGGATTGAGTCAGAGGATATGAATTTTTCGACTGAAACTGGTTTTGCTTCTCTTTACGAGAAGTTTGACAACCAAACGACCAGCAACAGTGAAGTATCGGTCCAGGCCGGATACAACTTTGACAAGCAGCTGACGAAGAAGGTCAAGTTCATTCACGATCTTACCTGGTATCCGAGCACAGAGAAGTTCTCAGATTATTATCTCACATCAACAGGTGAGATTCGCGCCCATTTTAACGATAGAATGTTCACGAATTTCAAAGCTATCTTTGATTATGATTCTACACCTGC
>CAYGBH010000071.1:0-13497 GCA_964348055.1 uncultured Pirellulales bacterium | reverse complement strand
TTATTCAAAACAAAGCCAAACAAAGCCAAAGTTAATATAGGTAAAATGAGCATAAGCATTGCAAGAACAAAGGATTATGACAACGAACAACGAACAACCAACAACGAATGTTATTAAAACAAATCCAAACAAAGCCTGTCCTGAGCCCATTCGGCTGCGCTCAGGATAAACTCCGTCGAATGGGCCAATTTTAGAGGCAATGGATGTAAACTTTTATTGCTATTCAGTGTATTAAACGATATAATATGGTACGCGGCTGCGAGTGGTTTACAGGGTTTCGGAAGTGCGATTTTTGAAAAGTGAATATGGGGGCGAACGGCTTCGACCGGATGGCGGAGAGCCAAGTAGCATGTCCAGGACGCCGGTTGGCCTGGTTAATCATCCGGCAGCAAATTTTAAGCGACAACTACCAGTTGCGCATGGCTGCTTAATTTAGCAGCCCGTCCTGCCTGACTTTGTCTGTGGGTCTGGCAAGGGCGTCAATTAGCAGGCTGGCCTTGTCGGTTGTTCGGGCCGGCAGGGTGAGAGCTATCCGAAATAGCCGAGTTAAGAGCCTGTCGTTTGGCGCTTAATGAGGCGAAAATATAATAAAGCGACTAAGCATGTAGAAGCTTGTCTTGAAGCATCTCGGGACGGGGGTTCGAATCCCCCCGCCTCCATTTGGTTTGCTCCCTTGGTGGGGAGATTGGACCCTAAAAAAGTCTGGCAAATTTGGGTTATAGGCTGAAGGCCGGAATCGCTGAGGTTGTTGAAGTGTTGTTGTTAAAGCACACAATTACAGCAGCCCGTTTCTATGTTTAGGGCTTTGAAGGTTGGGGGCTCCTCCATACATAAGCCGATAGGTAGCTGGGGTTGCAGTTCTTTGGTTAAATCAATCAGATACCGATAGACTTTGATTCTTATTTTTAATGGAAATCGTACGCGGCCATCATTACATTTTGTTTTTTCGAGTTGGTTTGAGATTGGGTTTTTCCTGCCCAATTTTCTTTCGGTAAGTTTTAGTGCGCCTGAATAGCTGCAAATCTGGCCGAGCGTGATGCGGTCGAGTGGTGTTGATTCCAAAAGATTCTCTAAAAATTTAGAATATATATTTTGCCAGCCTTCGACCGGGATAATCGGCATAACAACCGCTCGTATGGGGTAACCTGCCTCTGTGCATTTTTTCATGGCTGCTATCCTTTCACCCGGCGAAGGCAGGTTTTTTTCAAAAGTGCTAAAAATTTCAGGAGGGTTCAAACTCCAGGAGAGAATCGTATGTTGTTTGTGGTCGAGATTCAGCAGATTCTCAACATTAACACTTTTAGTTAATAAAATTAATCTGGCATATCTTTGTCTGGCGAAAAATGGGATTATTATGCGGGAGTAGCCGGTAAGAGGGTCGAGGGCTAAGCCGTCCTGGAGCTTGCCTAAATAAAAAGATGTGGGTTTGTCTAACTTCGAAGCAACACCAGCAATCCGATCCAAGATTTCCGGTAGATTCAAAAAGATTTTTACTGTAGGTGAATATTTTACACCGGGTGTGCCGGCCAGATAGCAGTATTGGCAATCGTACGGACAGAAACCGTATGGCGAAAAATGCCAATAGTGCGGACAGCTGTTGTCATCTTCATCACTGCAGCGCAGAGCACTTTTGTGTATCCCAAGGACCAATGTCTTTTTGCCTTGATAATGTAGTGCCAGAGGCTCTGAGCTGCCAAGCTCAACGCGATTATGCGGCAGGTCTAATTTTTCGATAATCCGGGCCTTTGGATATACGCCGCGGATTGCTTCGGCCAGATTACGCTGTTGTGTGGTTTGAAAACAACCTTTGGTTATTATAATTATTTCGGGACTGAAATGCGGGGCTGGTTTGGGTTCGTAGTCCGGGGACAAGCTCTCTAACAGAGGTAAATTAGTCATATTTGGATTTCGCATCTTATTCATACGGTCAGGGTAGAAATGCTTTTTTATTCGTTACCATCGTTCTTGCTCTATTGGCTAAATACCCCTCATTTGGGAGAATATTATGCTCTATTAGGCCGTAAATGTTAAGCACAAACAGTCTGAATTCGAGGTGTCCACGGGGGTAATTCCGGTTCAAAGGAGCGTTTTACGGTAGCTGTTTTGCCCCCGGCAAGAAAAAAAGAGGGGAAGAATGTTTTTTGCTGCCAGGGCGAAAAATGTTTGATTGTTACCGCCTTACTCATTACAATAGCAAAAAGCGAGTTACAAACCATAAGTCCAGCTGAAACGAAAGGAGTCACGCGATGGCAAAAAAAAAGAAAAGGAGAAAGAAACTTGTTAAGGGTTTATGGTCGAAGAGTGACGTCAAGCTGCTCAAAAAACTTTTCCCGAGTAACCCTACTGCCGAGATAGCTGCCGAGTTGGGACGGTCAACTGATACGGTAAAAAAGAAGGCATCCAGGATGGGACTTCGCAAGTCAAAGAGATACCTCAAGTCCCTCGGCAGGGCATAAGTTATTATGAGACTGCTTCTGCAGAAATAACAATGATGTAGTAATTCATCTTTGGGGCGAATGTCACATTCAATTGTTAGCCGAGCTTAGAGCCCTCAGGCTCAAAGTGCATAAACCCTAATCATTTTTATGCGTTTGTTCTTTTTGTTGAACTTTGCGCAACCAAAGCGATACTTGGTGCTACACTCTCGTTCTCACAACTCGTCGAGGCGGAGCTTGCTGTTGGCGGATAGTCTCATTTATTTTGTGAACATCAATAAGTCTAAATCCTTGACATTTACCGCTAACACCACTATTTTTAGCGAAATAGTTTTACTTTTTTTGTTTTAAGTTTTTCGCTTTTTGGTACGGGAGCTTAATTTGAGGATACTTTCGGGCATACAACCATCCGGCCGACTTCATATCGGCAACTTTTTCGGTGCAATGCGCCAGCACCTGCAGCTCCAGGCCGAGCACGATTGCTTTTATTTCATCGCCGACTACCACGCCTTAACCAGCAACCCAACGCCGGCTGATATTGCCGGTCATATTCTTGACGTAGCGATGGATTATATCGCTTTGGGTCTCGACACCGAAAAAACCATCTTCTGGCGCCAATCCGATGTGCCCGAAGTAACGGAGCTGACCTGGCTGCTTTCCTGCATAACCCCGATGGGCTTATTGCAAAGATGCACAAGCTATAAGGACAAAGTCGCTCAGGGTCTGGCCCCCAATCACGGTCTGTTCGCGTACCCCGTCCTCCAGGCCGCGGACATCCTGATTTACAAATCTGATTTAGTACCGGTAGGTGCCGACCAGAAACAGCACATCGAGGTTACACGCGACATTGCTATCCGGTTCAACAACGCTTATGGCGAGATCTTCACCGTGCCGAAAGAGCACATCATCGAATCCGTAGCCATTGTACCGGGCACCGATGGCCGAAAAATGAGCAAAAGCTACGACAATACCATCGGGATATTCGAGCCGGAAGGGAGTATCAGAAAAAAGATTATGCGTATCGTTACCGACTCCACTCCGGTCGAAGAGCCTAAAGACCCCGACAAATGCAACGTATTTGCACTCTTGAAGTTGGTCGCCTCGCCGGACGAGTTAACCGAGTGGGAAAACAAATACCGCAGTGGCGGCATGGGCTACAGCGAGGCCAAAAAACGTCTCGCCGAGTTAATGATAGACTATTTCAAGCCGTTCCGGCAGAAAAGAGCCGAGCTTGAAAATGATATAGCGTATGTCAAAGAAGTCCTTGCCAATGGTGCTAAGCGCGCAAGAACCGTAGCTGCCGAAACATTAGCCGAGGCCCTAAAGGCCGTAGGCCTGAGAGCTTAATCGTGGCTGAAAAGCTTGTTACAATTGCACAGTTCGCCGATTACATTGAAGCCGATTTAGCCAGACAGTTACTCGATGATTATGGAATCAAATCAATTGTAACCGGCCAGAACGTAGCAAATGTATATTCCGGCCTGCCGGCTTTAACCGATGTCGAGCTTCAAACCCTCGAAAGCCAGGCGCAGCAAGCGTTGGAAATCCTGGAATCTCACAAAAAGAAGGAGCGATGATTGGCTGATTATCGTGTAAATCTTGACATATTTGCAGGACCCTTGGATTTGCTATTATATTTGGTTCGCAAGGAGGAGGTCGATATTTACGATATTCCCATTGCAAAGATAACCGACCAGTACATCCGTTACATCGAAATGCTAAAGAGTCTTGACATTGATTTAGCTGGCGACTTTTTAGTGATGGCCGCAACCCTAATGCAGATAAAATCGGCAATGCTCCTGCCAAGAGCCGAACCCGAGTCGGCCCTCGGCCCGGACGACGACCTGGCCGACCCCCGCGCCGAGCTTATCCGCCAGCTGCTCGAATACAAGAAGTTCAAGGATGCCGCTAATCTGCTCAACGCCGCCGCCGATGAGCAAAAAGAACGTTTCCCCCGGCCCAGCGTAATTATCGAGCAGTTCAAATCAGGCCCCGACTCCGAGATTGACATTGAACAGGTGAGCGTCTGGAACCTGCTCGAAGTCTTTGATTCGATATGTAAGGCTACCGGCGCCATCGGTGACATAAGCCACATTAAGGACGATACGCCCATTGATTTGTACCAGATAGAGATTTTGCACCGCCTCCAGACAGAGGGCCCAATGACTTTCGAACGTATTTTCGAAGACAGGCTCAATCATGTTGTGATGATTGGATTATTTTTGGCACTTCTCGAATTGATTCGGGAAAAATTGGTTTTAGCCAAGCAGTCGGCCTCTTCTTCTATATACTTACGGTCATTGACCGATGAACCCGCTGAACAAGCTGTGCGGAAGGCCATCCTTGCCATCGCCGAGGCCGACAACCGCAGGTCCACTCAAACCGGACAGCAAAAAACAGCCCCCTAACGATTTCTGAATTGCCGCCGCCGTAAACGAATACCTCAAAGGAAAGATAAACAGCAGAGGTTAACAGTCCTCAGGTGCTGTTGGCTTGGCCTTGATTGCTTGGTGGTAACTAGTCAAGGCCGAACGCTAAAAATTAAATTTCAGATAGGCGCCAACCACATTGATGTTTTTCCATTCCCCACCGGATTTACTCGACTGCCGAAGGTAAAAAAAATCGGCTCTTATGTTCTCTGACAGCTCAAAGTAAAAGCCGCCGTATAATCTGTTCTTGTCAAAGTCTTCCGCATTAATACTGATGAATACTTCCTCCGCGATGTAAGGCTGTAGTTTTAGCTGTGTAAGTTCTATCGGCATCTTCAGCGCAATTTTGTTTCTATACCGCCAGAGGTCTTTTTCGTTTTCTCTGTCTCGATATTCCAGCCTTGACCTGTTACTAAAATCAAGACCGGACACTCGACCTTTTAACGTAGCATTGAGGTGTGGTCTATTTTCTGGTCTCCACTGACCGGTGCTGTCTTTTTGGAATATCTGCCTATAATTGGCTCCCACGTCTATCCAATTTGCAAAACTCTTGTACACGAACCCCAAATCCGAATGGTGATAATAAAGTTGCCCGGCATGATCCGCGAACCGAAATTCCTCTCCAAACGTGCCTCTCCAGTCCTTGTTAATATCAAAAGAGGCGCTCGCTCTGCTCCAGAATTGAAAATCTTCATCATCAAAAGCAAAACAAATCTCTGTGACTAATAAAATACTTGTTACCGTTAGAACAAAACGCAGCCGATTTCCTCGTTTCATTGCTAAACCCACTTCTACACAAGAATGCCTTTCCAAATCGTTTCGTCGCAATTTAGTTGAAAAAATTGCTCTTTATCATTTCAAAATGGTTTCATCAAGGATGTTTACTCTTTAAAATACGTATCCAGCCGACCCAACTTATTATCGTCACTGCGGTCGAAGTGCTTGACAGTTTTGCTTTTCTTTATTATTATCCCCATTTTTGTAATTTTGCGATCTTGTGAGGTAGTGTGAAGTAACCGGTTTCGAGTATCAAGCATCGAGTCATTGAGTATGGAAGTTGAGCCCTTCAAAGCATTTAGGTTTGATGCCGACATAGTTGGCGATGTGGGCAGTTGTATTGCTCCTCCTTACGACGTAATCAGCCCCGCCCAGCAGCAGCAGCTCTACGAAAAAAACAAATATAATATTGTGCGGATAATCAAAGGCAAAACAACTCCTTCCGACAATGACAACAACAATCAATACACAAGGGCCGCTGATTATCTCAACAACTGGATTAAAGAAGGTGTCTTAGTGCAGGATTCGACCGAGGCTATTTACGCTTACATCCATGATTTTCAGCTGGCCGGTGCTCAACTCCAACGTTTCGGCTTCATCGCTTTGGCTGGGCTTGAAGAATTCGGTGAAACGGTCAGGCCTCATGAAGAAACACTCGATTACCCCAAAATCGACCGGCTCAATCTCAAAAGAGCAACCATCGCGAAGTTGGGCTTGGTCTTTATGCTCTACGAGGACCCGGAAAAAGTTGCGGACAAAATCATCGAAAATGCTGCTGGAGAAAAACCTCTTATTGACTTCCGCGATGACCAAAATGTCCGGCATCGCCTTTTTGCAATAACCGACCAAGACAATATCAAGGCAATCGCGAAAATGATGCTCGATAAGAAATGCATCATAGCTGATGGCCATCATCGTTATGAGACGGCTTTGAATTACTTGAAGCAGAGCAACAACCCAGCCGCAAAGTATCAAATGCTCGCTTTTACCAATACTCGCCAGGAGGGACTCGTGGTTTTAGCTACCCACCGCCTCGTCGGCAATCTCGAAAACTTTAATATGGACAAATTAATTGCCGACCTCAGAGAAAACTTCGAGATTACGCAGTTTGAGTTTGATCCAAATCCCCAGGCCAGGACCGACGCAAGGCAAAAGATGCTTGCAAAGCTCAAGGTCGAACACGACAAAGACAAAAACGCATTTGGGATTTACGCCGCCAAAAACGTCTTTTACGTTGCAGTCTTGAAGGACAAACGGACGATGGATTCGGTCGTTTCGAATATGAGTTCAGCCTGGCGGACCCTTGATGTCTCTGTTCTGCATAAACTTATCCTTGAAAAACTTTTGGGTATGGATGAAGAAAGGATAGCCAAAGGCGGCAATCTTGAATATGTAAAAGACGCACACAATGCGATTGATAACACAATCTCCCAGGTGGACGCCGGGCAAAAACAAGTGGCCTTTTTTATGAATCCGATAAAAATGCAGCAGCTAAAAGCCGTTACAGACGCCGGCGAAAGAATGCCGCAAAAGTCAACTTACTTTTATCCAAAAATGTATACAGGCTTGACGATTCAAAAAATGTAATCTTCACAGGAGACCGACTATGGTAGACTGGAAAAATCCACCAAGACTATTCATCCCTGGGCCGGTAAAGGTCAATGAAGACGTCTTACAGCAGCTCGCACGCCCGACACTGGGGCATCGCGGTAAAGAGTATGCTCAATTGCACGGCCAGACGGTCGATATGCTCAAAAAAATCTTATTTACCGAACAGAATGTGTTTTTAAGCACTTCGTCAGCTTCCGGAATCTGGGAAGCTGCTATTCGCAATTGCGTTGGTTTTGACGAGACCGTCCTGTGCACATGCTGCGGCGCCTTTAGTGACAAATGGGCGGACGTGGCCAGAAACTGTGGCAGAAACGTTGAAGAGCTGAAAGTTGATTGGGGTAAACCTATCTTGCCCGAAATGATTGACGAAAAGCTCGCCGCTGGCAAATACGCCGCTGTTACCCTCGTCTATAATGAGACGAGTACCGGCCTGACAAATCCGGTCTATGAAGTTAGCCGGATGATGAAAGAAAAATATCCGGATGTAATTGTTTTTGTCGATGCGGTTAGCGCTATGGTCGGCCTGCCTTTGCATTTTGACGAGCTTGCCTGGGATATAACTTTTGCATCGGTTCAGAAGGCCTTTGCAATTCCGCCGGGGCTCGCTGTAGCTGTCGTTAGCAACAGGGCTCTCGAAAAGAGCAAGAATGTCCCCAACCGAGGTTATTACTTCGACTTCCAGCAATTTGCAAAAAATGCTCAAAAAAGTCAGACTCCCACCACGCCTAACATCCCTCATATTATGGCCCTGAATTACCAGTGCGAAAAACTGCTCACCGAGGGCATGGACAATGTCTGGCAACGCCACAAGCAGATGGGTGATTTTGTAAGGGCCTGGGCTAAGGAAAAATTTGACCTCTTCTGTGACCGGAACTATACCTCAAATACTCTCACGGCGGTCAGGAATACTCGTGGTATCAACGTTGACGAAACTATCAATGCGATACAGGAAAAACACAATACGATTTTTGGAAACGGATATGGCAAGTTAAAAGAGGAAACTTTCCGAATCGCTCACATGGGCGATATCACTCTCGACGACCTCAAAGAGCTCCTCGCCTGGATCGATGACGAAATCGATTAAGCTCGCTAACAAAGTCTATTGCCGTTTAGCCCTCAGGTTCTACCTGGGGGTTTTTATACACGCTGCGATAAGCTGGCATCAGGTCGTTACGTGATAGCTGAACTCAAGCACCTTAGGCTCAACCAGCTTTCGGTAATCGTCCATACTCATCCGTATCGCTCTTTCGTGTGTGCCGGCCTGGAACGTGATATGGTCATCATCTTCGAGAGACTTGTCCATTATAGTGAGCAAATTATACAGGTTGCCAAAGGGTGGCTCCGCGCCAAGCTCACAGTCGTCGAATATCTTCCCAATATCCTTTTCCTTAGCCAGCTTGACTGATTTGGCACCCAGCTGGCTTTTCAACGCGCCCATGTCAATCTTGTAACACGCTGAGAGCACGCACATCACGTATTTGCCGTCGGCCTTGACGATCACGGGCTTGGCTACGTATTGTCCCGGCTCATGCTCGACTGCTGCCATTTGCTGTGCCGTAAAGGCAGGCGGGTGTTTGGTAACCTCGTAACGGACCGCCGACTTGTCTAAAAATTCTATCACTCGCATCTCATACCTCCCAAAGACTATTGCTGGCCAATCAGTATATTATACAACGTTTATCTAATCACCTTTTTTCCACTAATCAAGTTTAAAACTGTTATTTTTCGGTGGTGATTCGCAGGACAGAAGAAAATACCCGGGATGTTTTTAATTTGAAGGCTTATCTGCTGTCTTGCACAAATTGAGAGGCTTGGCAGGGCCGCTAAGCGTTTATTGAATTTTGCGTTGCTAAAACAATCCGTTGGTGGTGGGTTGAAATTCGAAACAAATTCAAACTCATAACAGTTTCATTGATTTTGCAAACATCAATATTTTCCTATTTTCCCAAAGCGTGACCAGTCTTTGGCCGGCCAGTAAAGGTAATCAGCCCTGCCTTTGATAAGTGCCAGAGGAATAGTCCCGAAATGTCTGCTGTCTTGAGAAAAACTGCGATTGTCACCTAAAACGAAACAGTGATGCTCGGGAACTGTTATCTTTGCAAAATCGGGTGATGCTTTATCGTGAGGGAGCTTGGCCATGAAGATTTTGTATTTAGCATCACCATTAGTTTCGTAGAAAACATCTCCCTCTAACGGCATACCCCTGACTTTGATTCGTATGTTGTCTAACGTTGACTGAGCAAGCATCTGCCGCTGGAGTTTTTCATCGTTTATGTAGAGCTGCCCATCTTTGATTTCCACCGTATCTCCGGCTATGGCTACGACTCTCTTAATATAGTTCATTCGCCTGTTTTCGGGGCTAATTAAAACTACAAGGTCGGCTCTTTTGGGGTCGTTGTGTTTGTAAGCAAGTTTGTTTGCAAGAAACCTGTCATTGGGAACTATAGTTGGATAAGCGGAAGCAGCCGGAACCCTGAACGCCTGAAGCGTTTGATCCCTTAAATATAAAGCGCTTCCAATGCTGCCTCCCGTAACAATAAGAACAAAAAGCACATACACATACCATCTGTTATAGTCTTTCAATTCATAGTCTGTCTTTGTATGCTTTGCGATGTATGCCGAATCAATGATTGCTACCAACTGCACTATCCCACCGGCTGAAATCAGAGCAATCGTTATTAGCATTAGTGCCGGAGAGTTGCTAACTAAAAACAAACCTATGATTAGAGGCAAAGGCAAAATATTTAGAAAATTAAAGACAAGGCCTCTCGCCAGCTTCCCACAGTATACCTGTCCCAAACCAGGCATGATTAGTGAAAACATTATGCCCACCCAGATATGTCTTTTATTTTGAACATTTACTTTTACTTCAGCCATTTATATCTCCTTTGCTTAAAATCACAACAATCATCAATATCAATCTAACAAGACCAGTGACAGCACCCGCTGTCACCAGCCCAGCTTTCGCAAGCGGATGGACAGATATCAGCTCAACAAGCCACTGCACATCAAACAAGAGTTTTCTTTTCTTTTGTGCATATTGATATACCTGATTCATTACCTCATCTGTGAAGTTTTTCCGAATCTCGATATGACTTTTCCGCTCTTTCCAGCCGTTGTAAATTTCTTCACTTTTCATATCGTATCTCCGCCAAAGCCTTTAATGGCTGACCTTAGCTTCTTTTTTGCTCTGTTAATCCTCGATTTGATTGTCCCTATCCTTGTCCCTTCAATTTGGGCTATCTCTTCATATGATAATTCCTCAAACTCGGCCAAAACGAACGCTCGCCTCTGCCTCCCTGGCAGGGCCAGCAGTTCTCTATCCAGCCGGTCAAAGAATTCTCTCTCGGCCAGCTTATCGGAAGGATTATGCGGGTTTATCTTCTCCGGCAATTCACCCATTGAAACCGGCCTTTTCTTTTTCATCGCGTTTATGCTTTTGTTCCTGGCGATGGTAAACAGCCACGTCGAAAAATTACTGCGCCCGGGGTCAAAATATGCCAGCTTCTTATAAGCTGTAAAGAATACATCCTGGGCAATGTCCTCACAGGATTCTGCGTTGTTGGTCATATTTCTTATCATACGAGCAACTGGTTTCTCGTACCTTTTCACTATCCGGCCAAAGGACTCGATATCCCCTTCCAATACCTGACGTATAACATCTATTTCCTGCGTCATCACGTCTAATCCGAATCAGGACAAGGAACTTTCACCCTGTTATACAACCCAGGGCCGCCAAAGTTCCACACAATTTCAACGCCATTGTGTCCTGCTTTGCCGCTTGTCATTCCGGACGAAGAGCACAACCCTGTCATTCAAAGCCCTTCGCTTTGCTCAAGGATTAATTCCGTGAAGAATCTGGGCACCGAGGCCGAAATCGAAGCTCCGCTTAAGCAGAGCCGATTTCTCTGCTGTCTCACAGTCCTCTGTGGCTAAAACAAGCTTCTGCCTTCTGAGAATCCGGCCCGAAAAAACTTTGACATTATGAACTTCTCGGTAATAATATCGTATGAAAATCTGTTTAAACCGTTCTTTATTGCCGATTATAAGTTTTATTGCAGTCTTGTTTAACTGATGAATTTGGAGGTAAAAATGCGGATGTACAGTTTCAAACACAATAAAAATTCCTCTCGTTGTCTCGCAATTTCAACTCTTTTTCTACTGCTGCTGTTCATTGTCCCGTTGTCGGCCTTTTCAGAGGATGAGAACAGCGTTACTGCTCTGCGGCAGATAGGTAAAACCTTCGCTGCAATTGCCGAAAAGACATCACCAGCCGTAGTCGGCCTCGAGGCTCAAAGGACCGTCACGCGGGAATACTCACCATTCCGAGATTCGCCGTTTGGCGAGCCGTTCGACCCATTCGAGGACGATATCTTCGATTTTTTCTTCCGTCGCCGTTCTCCTCGCCAGCGCTCGCCCCAGCGCAGATACCGCGAGCTTCGGCCGGTGCAGGGCTCGGGCTTTATCATCTCGTCCGACGGCTATATCCTCACAAATAATCATATGGTTGAGGGATCTGAAAAAGTTGTGATCGAGCTCGCAGATGGCCGAAAGTTTACCGCCGAGGTTATCGGAGCAGACGCGGATTCTGATGTCGCTGTCGTAAAAATCGATGCCCGCAGCTTGCCCTTCCTCGAACTTGGTGATTCCGATGCCCTCGAAGTCGGCGAATGGGTCCTTGCCATCGGCAATCCGCTCGGGCTGAGCCACACCGTAACTGCCGGCATCGTAAGTGCCAAGGGCAGAAGTGGTTTCGGCCTGGCTACGCTTGAAAACTTTATCCAGACCGATGCCGCCATAAATTTCGGCAATTCGGGCGGCCCGCTAATCAACCTTGATGGAAAGGTAATCGGAATTAACACCGCCATTTACGGCTCGAGCGGAAATATAGGTATCGGCTTTGCAGTACCTATAAATATGGCTAAACACGCCTACGAACAGCTTGTCGAGAGTGGAACCGTCAAGCGCGGCTTTCTCGGCGTTGGCATCCAGAGCCTCACACCTGAATTTGCCGAATTTTTCGGCTTAAAAAAAGATACAAAGGGAGTTCTTGTTCCTGATGTTACCGAGGGTTCTGCTGCCGACAAGGCAGGGCTAAAACACAATGACATTATTCTTGAGCTTGATGGCGAGCCGGTGGAATCAGTCAGTGCCTTACAGAACCGCATAGCAATGCTAAAGCCGGGCACAAGGGTTAAATTAGTTATATGGCGGGAGGGAAAACGAAAGACACTTACTGTTAAGCTCGGCAAACGTCCGTCAACGCAGGAGCTTACCGGTGCTCCGCCGAAAGAGCTCGAGGAATTAGGTTTTTCAGTGGAAAACCTGACTGATGAACTGGCCGAGCGTTACGGATACGAAGGCCAGAGTGGAGTCATCGTCACTAATGTTGAGCCCGGCTCACAGGCTGCACGTCTGGGCATTGTGCCCTGGATGATAATTAAGGAGGTAAATCAAGAGGCGGTCAGGAATACAAGGCAATTTAACGAGGCAATAGCAAAAGCGAGGAAGAAAGGAAAGGCTCTGCTGTTGGTAAAACGAGACCGCTTCCAACGCTTCGTATTGCTAACACTGTCTGAGAAATAAGCGAAACGTAAGACATTTAGTATAAGCGTTTTAGTCCCTCTTTAGCCCCGTTTTGAGCGGGGCTTTTTTATTGAAGTAATCAAAAATGCAGCGTTCACGGAAATGCGCGGGAAAAATGAGTAAAAAAAGCCCTAAAATTCGCTGAAATGTGCGTTTATCGCAGATTTTTCTTGACGGGAAAGTGGCTAATCTGGTATAAATAAAATTGGTGGAGTTTATGCCAGCGCAAGACGAGCATCTATGAATTTTACTCCTCCGATCTGTGAAATCTTGACTGTCGTCGTCAGACAAGTCTCTGTAGTTTTTCGATAGAGTGAAGATTTTTTTACATTTTAATTAACCACTTATAACAGGCTTGTAAAAGGAAGGAGGTAAAGTAAAGCCGTCAAAACAATTGTCCTGGGCAGGCACCGAATTTAGTGAAGGTGCGAGTTTTTGGTTGTTTTCTTGAAAACAACGAGCGCTTTGGTGTGTGGCCAAAGCCTGATTATCTTAATTTTTTTGAAGGAGGAATATTATGTGTAAGAAACTGATTTATCTATTTTATTTTGTTTTGGTGCTGAGTGTGGCTATGACGAGCGTAGCGGATGCTGCTCTGCCTGGTCTTATCGGCTGGTGGAAGCTCGACGAAATGGAAGGCAAGATCGCCTATGATTCGT
>CAYGBH010000070.1:0-13503 GCA_964348055.1 uncultured Pirellulales bacterium | reverse complement strand
AACTGAACGATGCGACCATATTCTCACAGTGCCGCCTGTTTGGTTTTTGCTTGTGTTCCTTCCCATTGCAAGAAGTTTCTTGCCGAACACTGGCCCCGAAAAGCCGGCAAACCATTTGAATAAAATGGCATAATAATCATTGGCAGAACACCCTACATTGCGAATAAACGCAATGAGGTGCTATCAATCCCTTTATTAGTCGTTGAAAAAAACTGCAAAAAAAATTATATTTCACTTGACATAGTATGGAAACCGACATATCATTTTATGAAAGTCTAATTTTTGGAGCATAGTAACGATGAATAAGGAACGTATCCGCGGCGAATTGCTCAAGGGGCACATCGCCACGTTGGTCCTGGCGATTCTAAGCGATCGACCACGGCATGGCTACGATATAATGAGGATTGTCTCGGAGCGTACCGGTGGTGTGTTTGAACTCGGCCAGGGCACAATCTATCCGTTGCTATACAGTTTGGAGGAGAAGCGCCTAATTTGCTCAAGGACGAGGTTAGTCGCTGGTCGGTGCCGCAGGGTGTACTGCCTGACTGCTGCGGGACGCCGAAGCTGCAAAAGACGCAAAACGCAGTGGCAGCTCTTCCGGGAAGCTATGAACAGCGTATTGGAACCAGGATATTTGAAGGCGCTAAACCATGCAGGAATTTGAAATATATGCACAACGAGTCATAGATGAGTTGGACCTTTCCGGTGCAATGAAAGATCGTATAAAGCAAGAAATTGTAACTCATCTTGAAGATGAAATGCAGCGGTGCCTGTCTGAAGGCATCACACAAGACGAAGCGCCAGACGCTGCTATTAAGCGTTTTGGCGAAGAAAAGATCATTAGCCGGTTAGTTTCTCAGGCTTTGGAACGCAGGCAGGCGTTCATTCGACGACTGCGAACTACAAGTGCCATTATTTTTGCGGTGCTGCTGGTTATAATAAGCATTGGTGTTGGTGCCTGGTTTAAAGTATTTACCGATGCGGTTGCAGGTCGTGACTTCATTAGGTCTATGCCTGGTTTTGCTTGGTGGTTGGTTCTCTATTTGGGAGCAGGTATTGGATGCTTGGCAATTTTGGCAATGGTCGTTGCTAAGCTGTTCCACGTTAGCAGGTTTCTGGCGGCGTTATCAATACTGGTGGTGGTGGTTGTTTTTTATGTATCCATGTCTTTGTTCGAGTTAATACCGTTTTTACGTGAGACGATTGGGACTGTACGGGCCAATCAAAGTGCATACACTCGGGCAGTGAATTCTTTTTTGATGCGTTTATATTTGTGTTGGTTGCCAACGATTGTAATAGGAACGATCATAGCGTTATTGGTTCGTCGACGTGTCTGTATCTTTTGGTTGGCAATGTCATTGACCACAGGGTTGATTAGCGCCGTTCTCTGGGGCTTTCGACTTCTGCCGCATACAGCTTGGTGGATGTACTGGATGAAGTGGCCGAAGCTGCTGTCTGCTGGTTTGTTCGTATTAGTGTTTGTTATGCTCACGGGTTTTCTCGCCCGATGTATTGCTGAGCGATACGACTGGGGCAAATCTGACGAACCAGGTATAGCCTGGCAATGACGGGTCAGTTTATCTGCTGTAAAAGCTCTTTTCGAGCTTTGACTCGAATTTTAGCGTTCTCGTAGCGTCTTTTTTCTTGTTCTGTTTCGGGCAGTATCGGCGGGACGGAAGTGGGCTTTTTGTTCTCATCCAGCGCAACAAATGTCAAATGCGCCGTAGTAGCGATAGCCTTATCGCCGCCGTATGGGTCTTCTCTGGTAACCTGAACGCCCACCTCCATTGATGAGCGCCCGACATAATTTATAGAGGCCTTTAGAAGAACATGGTCGCCGACACGAATCGGCTCTTTGAAGACCAGTGAGTCGATACCTGCGGTAACAACTTCTTTTCCGCAGTGCCTTTGGGCCGCCATTGCTGCCGCCATATCTATCCACGCCACAATCACTCCGCCGAACGCGGTGCCCTGTGGATTGGCCTGGTGGGGCATAAGCAGGTATCTTGCTTCCACCGCACTTTCTTTAGGACTTTTGCCTTTTGGTTTTTCTGTCATTTCACAGACTTGAATGATATGTTCAGAATTGAACTTTAGGCACTTCTGTCTTTGCTTGTTCGACGGCCTCGAAGTAATCGACTTTCTCTACACCTGCCCGCCGGCAGAAATATGACCCGAAGAATTGTTTCGTGTAGGCGTTCAGTAGCTCAGCGGCATGATTATATCTCGTGCGGGCAACCGCTATCCGGTTCTCGGTACCTTCGAGAGCAATCTGAAGGTCTCGAAAATTTTCACTGGCCCTTAGCTGTGGATAGTTTTCCTGCAGCATCAAAAGCCGGGATAAAAAACCACTGAGCTCATTGGATGCCTCGATTTTGCCGGCTCTGGTGCCGGCCTGGAAATATTTTTCTCTGGATTTGGCGATGTTTTCGAACAGCTCTTTTTCATGTCCTGCATATGCCTTGACCGTTTCAACGAGGTTTGGCACCAAATCGAGCCTGCGCTGCAGAGCAGCGTCAATATCCGCCCATGCCTTTTCCGCACCTTGCTCAAGGTTGACCGCTTTGTTATAGCCACGGACGTACCAAAGGCCGGCTATCCCAATGACTGCCAGAACTATGACCAGGACCACCCATGCTTTTCCAAGATTTCTCATTTTTCCTTTTCCTTTTTCATTTTCAATTTTTTTGTTTTACCAGCCTCCGCTGGCACCGCCACCACCGAATCCGCCGCCCATACCGCCTCCGAAGCCCCCGAACCCGCCGCCAAAGCTGCCGCCTCCGAATGAGCCGCTTCTGCCGTACCCACCATGGCCGCCGAATCCGCCGAACATAAACGGCAGGAAGAACCACCATCCCATTCCTCTACCCAACCCGCCGAACAGCAGCAGCATAATAAGAAAAAGCGGCAGGACGCTGCAGCAGGGCAGGCCTCTTCTTCTCTGTACGACTGGAGCAGGTGCCACCTTGGGCATACCTGTCAAAGTAACACCGGCTGCACTGGCAATTTGCTGAATAATTTTCACATTCGCTTGGTAGATTCCCTGGCTGTAATTTCCTTTCTTCAGATGCGGTACCAGAACCTCTCTGGCGACCCGGCCGCAGTACTGATCTGTAACAAAGCCCTCCAGGCCATAGCCGACCTCGAACCGATATCTTCTGTCTTTTGCTGCAAGTGTAAAAAGCATTCCGTTGTCTTTGCCCTTTTGGCCGAGCTTCCATTTTTCAGATAATTCAATTGAAAATTGCTCAATCGGCAAGCCACCGGTTGTCTGCACGGTCAGGATGATATACTGAGCGCCGGTCTTTTGTTCCAGCTCCTGCAGAATGCCGTTTAGCGAGCGTTCATCGGTGCTGTTTATCACGTTGGCGTAATCCTCAACATAGTGGCTGGGCTCGGGCAAATTGGCCTGGGCGGCGTAGCCAAGTTGGGACACAGCCGATATTAACAATAGTGTCGCTGTTATCCTGAGAAGGAATCGTTGCATAATCAGACCTCAAGTTTATCAACCATAAGAGCCAGTTGTTCGACTGTTGTGTAGACTGATTCGAAGGCACTTTCGATATCGGTTGCACCGAGGCGCAGCTTTTCATACTGCCATTTCCCTGCGGCTATCAGGGAATCTGTATTGATTGAGAATTCGCTGGCTGCTTTGTTGAATGTCGGCTCAGCTCTGGCTGGTCGGTCGATATCTTTTAGCCACAGCATCGCTCGCAAAATCGGCGCCAGCCCCTTAGCCGTCGAGATGAGCACATCTCTGACCAGTCTTTTGTTGGCCGCCGCAGCAATATAGCCCTGTCTTAATCTGATAAGCATAGCTTTTAGTTCGCGTTCACATTGAAGGCGAACATCTTTTTTATCGAAAGTCAGCGAGGCAAAAGAGTCATCGCCGAGGATTGTTTGGTGCGTTAGTTGAAAATCTAAAAACTCAACGCCAAATACGTCGCGTGATTGTTCAATGTAGGATGATGTCATAAGCAGCGGCGGCGAGACGCGTTTCTTTCTCATCGGCCTGGCGAGAGAGGCAACGGCATTGAGCGAGTCCAAAGTTCGGCTTCCAAGGACCAGGACCGTATTGATGTCGCTTTGGCCGGTCTTGAAATCCTCCGTTAGACCACTGCCTACCACGGTGATGCTCTGCAGATTATCACCCAGCTTTGCCGTGAGTTTCTCGGCAAAGGCCGTTAGGGAATCACGAATTTGCACGCGCAGAGCATCTAATTTGGGTTGCTGCTTTGTGGAATTAGGAAGGTTTTTTTCGTTTTCATCCATTCTATTTTTACCTTTCGTTTTTTCAAAACAGATCAGATTTTTGGGGTTAGCCCCGTTAGAGACTTTTTCTTGGTGCCCCGCGTTTGAAACTCCCTCGGGAGCTGGTCAGCCGTCGCAGCTTGTTTAATTCTAACTGGGGGCTCTAACGGGATTAGTCTACAAGATTTGGCAGGCCACTACAACCGCCATATCTGTTTGAAGGAAGATATGCCAAATTGACAGCCCGGAAAGCTCAATGATAGGCCCTATAAATGCATTATCCCCTGTTTTTGAGCATTTATCGCTGTTCGACAATCTGGCACGACGTTTGCTTATTATCTTAATGAAAGTTTGAATAGTTTTGAAAAATTGAAAAGTAGTGATTTATAAGAAATTGAAAGGAGGTGTTACTATGGCACTGGTACCTATTCACAGAAGAAATAGAAACGGTTTGACAAGACTTCATGGCGATATAGACGATTTGTTTGACAGCTTCTTCAGAGGGCTGGATAGGCCGTTTGCAGGATATAAGGCTTGGCCTGCCATCGATGTTGCCGAGGAAGAAAATGCGATTGTTGTAAGGGCTGAGGTCCCAGGCTGCAAAGCTGAGGACATCGACATCTCCGTCTATAGTAACACATTGACCATCAGCGGAGAAAAGAAGCTGTCCGAAGAGAAAAAGGAAAAAGGCTACTACCATGTTGAAAGCACCTATGGCAGCTTCAGGCGCGAGCTGACTTTGCCCACCGATGTCGACCAGGACAAGATTGATGCGACCTGCAAAGACGGCGTGCTGTCTATAACGCTGCCCAAAGCCGAAAAGGCCAAGGCCGTTAAGATCAAGGTTAAAGGATGATAAGCCCGGGCGGTCCAGGATTCTGAGAATTGCATAAAAACCTGCACCTGTGTTCTGAAGAAATAATGGTTCCCTTTTTGCAACGGATTGCAAAATGGGAACCATTTTCATTTGTTGCTAAGCTGATAGCTACAAAGATGCTCCATATTGAGTTTGGTGTTCCTGTAGGACTACTTCATCGCTACAATACGGTCGATGCGGCCGGCTAAGTCGGTCAGATAGTCTTGGTCGCCGCCACGCAGTTCGGGGGTCAGGAATCCATCGTAGCCGATTTGGTCCAGGGCGCGGCGCACTTGCGGCCAATTCACATCGCCGTCGAGCAGATTGGTCCATTGATAGCCTTTGCGCTTGAAGTCTTTTAGATGTATTTTCACGATGCGTTTGCCGAGCGTGCGGATCCAGTCCTGTGCGTACCCGTATATGATTACGTTGCCGACGTCGAAGTAGGCCCTGAGCCACGGGCTGTCGAGCTCGTCCACGTACCGGGCGAACTCGAGCGGACTGAGCAGGAATTTGTTCCATACGTTCTCGACTGCGATTACCATGCCGAGCTGCTCGGCCAGTGGCAGCAGTTTGTGGATATATTCCTGGGAGCGTTTGTAAGCATCGGCGTAGCGGACGTCCTCTTTGACGACCGCGGGGACCAGTAGCACCGCATCGGCGCCCATGGCCTTGGCGCTGTGCAGGGCTGTCCTCATTCCCGCCAGGCCCTTTTCCCTCACATCGGCGTCGGGGTCGGAGAACGGTGCATTCCAGCCGCCGTAGACGATTGAATGAATCCGAACACCAGCGTCCTGCGCCAACCTGCCCAGCCGTCGTGCTGCGTTAAGGTCCTCCATCGGAGTAGCTTCGATGCCCTCGAAACCACATTTTTTCGCCAATTTGAACTTGTCCGCGTCGGAAAGTTCCCGCGGCAGCATTCCTAATTGAAGGGCCTTGCGTAGTTTGGCGCTCTTCTGTCTGCGTCTGAGTTGCTGTTGACAGCCGGGCTCAACCAGTAGGCCTGTTCCAGCCGTTACCGCAGCAGCATACCTCAAAAAACTGCGACGTCCCATAATTTTCTTTTTCATGAGTCTTGCTCCTAATTGCTATATGTACCCGTTGGTTCCACGCAATAAGCGAGCCTATGGGCTGCGTTGTATCTCCACGGCTCCGCACAATATACCAGTTTGGCCAACCGTTACAAATTGAAAACTGAATCATGGAAAGAAAATAGGCTTTTTACACAGGCAATGGAATTTATCAATGACGGCTCTATTGCCAAAATGTGTGTTTGCCGATGCTTTTTATGTCTCCTAATTACTGCCAACTGCGCAGAAATGCCCCTTGTCTGTGTGGTTAGTTGTGTTTTTATTGGCCGGTCCTATAAAAAAATAAAGTTTTCTCTATTTCTTTGCCGAATAACATAAAGTAATCGTTCTAAAATTTGTGGTTGAGCACTTTGGGGGGTTCTCATCTTGCGGCTTATTGCGAAGTGAGGTCCCGCCCATAATCCGTTTTGGCTCGGCCCATTGATGAGGCACAGTAGGCTGGGCTTTGCCAAAAGCTCCACAATCGCCAGGACAATTACAATATAAAAAGGTATTTAGCCGTTTTTATAGTATTGAAAAGGTCGCTTTCTGTTGTGAAAAGGGTCTTTGAGGCTGTCATTTTAGAAGCGGGAGAACCTAACTTGTCTGCCAGAGGCGGACAGCAAGGTGGGTACCCAGAGGCTGGAGAGAAAATATGAGAACCATAGCGGTTGTTAATCAAAAGGGTGGTTGTGGCAAGACAACGGTATCGATAAACTTGGCAAGCGCTCTTTCCGAGCTGGGCCAGAGAATCCTGCTGGTCGATATGGACCCTCAGTCGCATTGTGCAGTCGGCCTTGCGGTGCCTGAGGAACAGATCGAACAAAGCATTTACGATGTGCTGATAAGCAGGAGCAGAAATGAACCGATAAAGCTGACGGAAATACTCTGGCAGGTTAGTGACAGGTTGGAGCTGGCGCCAGCCAGTATAGACCTGTCTGCGTTCGAGCAGCAAATGACTGGCGTTGTTGACCGTGAGTCCTGCCTGAAAGATACGCTGGACGAGATGAAAGGTGATTACGACTACACAGTAATCGATTGTCCCCCAGCCGTGGGTCTGTTGACCTTCAATGCGCTAAGGGCAGCCACCGATGTTGTTGTCCCTGTCGAGACCGGTTACTTTGCACTGCACGGGCTGAGCAGGCAGCTTGAGACCCTCAGTATACTCTGCAGGCGATGCAACCAGCAGGTGGATGTCAGAATTCTGGCCAGTATGTATGATATAAGGACGAAGATGGCCAGAGAGATTTTGGGAGAATTGCGCAGCCATTTCGGCGACAAAATGTTCAAAACAGTCGTTAATTTCAATACTAAGATCAAGGAAGCATCCAGTTTTGGCCAGCCCATCAGTGAATACGACCCTGCCAGCAAGGGCCAGCGGGATTTTCGCTCACTGGCCGAAGAAATCTTAATCTCCCGTGGCAAGCAGCAGCGCCATGAGCTTATCGACTCCCTGGCCGGTCAGCTCGAATCCATTAGCGCCACCGCCGATGAGTTGCTGCAGGTGACAAAGCCCCCGATAGAGGCTGTACCGGCTCCAGATACTGTCGAGCCCTATCCCACCATTCGTGAGGACGAATTGACCGATGTCGAAGCGGGCGTGGAAGAGCGCAAAATAGAAGAGGCCGAAACACCGCAGACGGTCGATACCTCCGCCAAGCTTTCAGACTATTACGGCGTCAGTCAGATGAACGACGCTGTAGTATTTGTAACGTTGTATCCACGTGCTAAGAGTGTGCAGATTGCCGGCGACTTTAATAATTGGCAGCCGGAACAGACACCAATGCAAAAAGTGGGCGACAGCGGCGTATGGCAGACGGAGATGAACTTGCCCGCAGGTCGGTATCGCTACCGGCTGGTTGTTGATGGACAGTGGCAGCAGGACCCGTATAACGAATTAACGGAATTGAATCCGTTCGGCGGATTTAATTCGGTCCTTGAAATAAAATGACATTTATGTCATCACGAGGCTTACTCCTGTTTTCGCAGGCGCAAGCTTGCACCCGCGTGTACGGGTGCAGACCACTCGCCGTGCTCGCTGCTATGCGTCGCAGCGGGCTGTGCACTTGGCGCAGCAGGTGACAATCTGCTCCGTGGCATTTTGGATTACTTTCCCGGAGGAGCGGCAGTGGCAGCGCTGGATTAACATGATGGCAAGCATATCTGTGTCTACCCTATCGTAATCCTTCCAGGCTCGTATCATTTGCTGTTTTTAAGTTACTAAAACAGGCCATTTAGCTTTCTACTGAAAAAAATGATTAACAGGTAAGCTGTGAGTTATTGTTAACTGAATAAGCTATTCACCTTTTGCTCAAAAAGGATAAAGGAGAAACAATATGCGTCGTCACTGTATGCTCTAACTTGTTATTGTCAAAGGCATAACGGTATCTGGTTACCGACGTTAACAAGCTGAGTGTTTTCACATAAATGGCAGTTTTACCCCCTCGGCGAAAAAAGTGTTTTATATCGCAAATAAACGTCCTATAATATTGCAATATTTGCTCCAGTAAGTAGGATTGACTGAATAATAAGTGTTTGGATATAAGGTCGGCATAAGTCCGGAGGAGGGAGAGAGATGATAAAAGCAAGGGAAACAACACCTCTTCCTTTCGTGGAGTGTTTGTGCGTCTTAAGCTTAAAGAGGAAACGGGATTTCTATTAAGGAGGACGATCGTGGCAAAGTTAAATCAGTTATTTTAGAATCTTAGGAGGGCGGTTGCAGGTGTCGGTATAAAAGGAAATGAAATTTCTGTTAAGGAGGACGATCATGAAGAAGTTAATTGTAGTGTTGGTTGCTGGGTTGATGGTTGTCGCAAGTGCTTCCAAGGCCCATGTGAAAAGCACCAACCAGTTGCAGTTTGAACAAAACCAAATGCAAGCTATCTACAAGACCCGGACACCACCAATTTCTATGTTCCCCCCATATTTGCCCTATTGGATGCATGGAGGATGGGGAACCGTAACGGCTTACTTCCCTAATGGCCCTAATAGCGATGATCAGGTATATGAACGCAGATTTAATCCTGGTGACGCCGATGACATGAGAGAACTCAGGAGTGTTCTTGAATCATTATCTTATGAAGGACCGCTCGATGCTCTGGGAGGTTTCCTTAATGGTGTTGGAGTAGTATTTGGAGGACCTGATAATTTCCATCACGGCAGAGGATTTGAAATAGCAAATTCCCTTGTTCGTACTCCCAGACCCAGAAAGAAACCTCTTTTAGTCTTTAATGACTCTAATGTGGATAGAAACCTTCTGAAAGAGGCAGGTTATGCTTATGTTGGAAAAGTAAGTTTGGAAGGCAAGGTAAATCGCAACTGGGATCACGTGTATGATGCTGCAGTAGCAGAAACTTTGCCGTGGGATGTTGATATCCTGCTTCTCTCTGGCGGCATGAAAGGCATCACGGTTGGCTCCAATGCCACTTTTCCTGTAGCTGGTGGAGCTTATACCCAGCTTAACTACTCACTTTCTTTGTTCGGTGGTGTGTCAAATGGAATTACAGAAGGTAAAGGAAAGGCCCTTGTTAGCGCTGAAGGTTATAGGTATTGGCCAGCAGTCGTTAGCAGGAGAAGAATTCCTAAGTATCTTTACGATAGAATCCGGCCAAAGCTGCAAAAACCAGAGCCCGCACAAGACACTGCGAAAGCTGCACAAGAAGTCCCTCCTGTGACAACGAAAAAAAAGTCCCCGGGAATAAGAGTAAGTCAAGAGCTTTTTGACATGGCAGGATTCGAAAAGGATCAGCGGGTGGACTACATAACAATAAAATAAGTTTGCTGGAGATAAAAATCGCCGGACAAACTAATATGTGAAGGCTTTCTTGTGGAGGAGAAAGGAGGTTGTCCGTCCAGCAAACAAAAATAAGTTATCTGTGCTGTTATGATTGCTAATGCATCGTTGGCAATCAGAAAGGGATGTGAACAGTACAGAATGAAAAGGAGTTCTCAACCGCTTAGAAGATTTGCACTTTCCGTAGTAATCATTTAGTTGATATCCTCAGTCGCCTCTACGTTCATTGGCCAGGTAGGGGGTTTTTCAATTGAGGCAAATAACTTTGTGGGACAAGCCAAGCCGGACGATGTGGCTCAGCAGAGGGGGCAACATGTTGGTAGCTTACCACGAGCAGGTTGGATATGATGCGTGTAGTGGCACCATAGCCATTTAAAAAGAGGGTGGTGTATTGAGCCAATGTGTGAATGCAGTAGGTAGAGGCGGGAGGGGTGGTGTTGGGCAGGAAATATCAGTTTGTGGCTTACAAGGCCAGTTTGCTACCAAGCTACAAATGCAAGGCCAGGTACTTGGCGTACGCCTGGGTCAAGAGGTATGTAAAAGCGGTGGTATCGGGAGTGTAGTGCGTGCAAAAGGCTTCGTCGGTGGGCAATCGCGGATAATCTGTTCACCTACTGGAGCAAGTACCAAGTCTCAGTGTGTTGGTGTGGCACAATATTATGCAGTTAGCGGCGGCCGCGGTTCTCGTGTCTTTGCGGTCAACGAGGCCAATATCACGGTGGTCCAGGGTCAGATCAAAACTGGTCCTTAATAGTACTAAATCACCTCCGTCGCGCGACCCATAATGAAATGGACGGCTGGAAATATAGAGAACCTGGAGAGGACCTTTTTCATGGTCTTAGTACCGGGGAGCTCAAAGGTGAGCTTCCTGCTTTAACGGGACGTGTATAGTGCGCTGTTGAGTTTGCCTCGGACACTGATGCAAAGCAGGACGACAATCATCGGTTGAGCCGTGACAGAGGGCTAACCTTAGAGTTCCAATCTTTTTCTGACTTGTGTTCGGCGTGTAGGGTTAACTGGCTAATCTTCTTAGTTTCCCTCTCACTAATTGCCTTTTTTGGAAACCATCCTTTCCTTACAATTTTTCGCAGTTTTTTTATTTGCAAGCAGCGTCATATAATATTATAATTGTCGCTGCAGTAGGTAGGAGCGGCTCAATAATAACTGTACGGTTATAAAATTTGCTGACAGGTTTAGGATGAATGCGCGCAGCAGTGTACAATGGATTGTTGCGTTTTTTTTTATGGCGGCGGGGCTTAGTTCCTCTGTTTTTGCCGGCCCAACCATTATTTACGGCGGCGAATTTGACCTGCCCATCCCCGCACCGGATGACCCGCAGAGTGAATACGGCAAGGGCTGGATGAACGATGCAGTTATAGAAATCCCTGACCATTTTACTATCTACGATCTCGATGCTGGCATCACTTTGGCGCACACCAGCGTATTTGATTTGCAAATTTTTCTGGAAAGCCCAGCCGGAACTCGGCTGTGCCTCAATATGTATAATTTTGATGAGTTTTTTGAGGGTGAAGATTATAAGGACACCATATTCGATGATGAAGCGGACTTCCCAATAGAAGAAGGCCAACCGCCTTTTACCGGCCGGTTCAGACCTCGCTCACCGGCTCAGCTCTCATTATTCGACGGCCAGGATACGTTCGGTCAGTGGAAACTCCAGGTCTACGATGCATACTATTATGATACCGGCACCTTCGAGAGCTTTGAAGTTATTATTACGATTTGCGAACCAGCCACAGCGACACTCTTGATACTCGGCGCAGCGTTCGTAGCTCTATTCAAGCCTCGCTGAGACTGCCGACTTTATTGCAGGGCAGAATCTTTTTCGATTACATTTTTTTCCTGAGCCTTTTTGAACTCAGCTAATTTCTCGCGAAGGCTTTTATCAGTCAATGCCAGGATTTGCGCGGCAAAAACGGCTGCGTTTTTCGCTCCAGCTTTTCCGATGGCCATAGTCGCCACTGGCACGCCGGGCGGCATTTGTAGGGTGCTCAGCAGCGCATCGATCCCCTCCAGTCCTGAACTTGAAACCAACGGCACCCCGATGACCGGGAGTGTCGTTTTTGCTGCCAGGGCGCCGGCTAGATGGGCGGCCATACCTGCGGCGGCGATGATGACCTTTATCCCGTTTTTAGCTGCGTTTTGCGCAAATTCAGCGGCTATTTGTGGCGTTCGATGAGCTGAAATTATTCGCACTACCGGTTCAATACCAAAATAGCTGAGCTGCTCGATGCAGCTTTGCATTACATCCATATCGCTGTCCGAGCCCATTACTACTGACACAGCGGTTGTTTTTTCAGATACCATATTGTTTTCTCTTCTTAACAGGTTACAATACTTTACAGGTTTCAATTATTTAGTAATAATAACGGCTCGGTGCCGCAAATGCAAGTTCAAGTATCGGCACAGGGTATAGCGGGATGAAATTCTGTGATCGAGCATAAATCTGAAATAAGAGTCTTGCATCAGTTAAGGGGGTGCGAAAATGCAAACAAGAAAGCCTGTTGTTGCAGGTCAGTTTTATCCTGGACAGCACGATTCCTGCGTGGATGAAGTCAACGAGTGCCTCGAGGCAAGAGCGCTGAGCGAGTCGTTGCCTGAAACGATAGTAGCGGGTATTGTTCCACACGCCGGCTGGACATTCAGCGGCAGTCTGGCGGCAATGGTTTTCTCTGCGATAAAGCAGCAGCACGAAAAGGTCCACACCTTTGTAGTATTTGGAGCCGCCCATGGCTACTTTGGCCAGTCACCCGCTGTTTATGGCCGGGGCAGTTGGATAACGCCGCTCGGCGAAGTAGCCGTTGATGAAGAGCTGGCCGATGCTGTGTTGAGTACCGGTCCAGCCGTCAGCAACCCAAGCGTCCATATGTCCGAACACAGCATCGAAGTGCAGGTCCCATTTATACAGTACCTCTTTGCTGGCGCAAAGATACTGCCCATTCTGGTCCCGCCGGGTCAGCAGGCAGTAGCGTTAGGGACAAGTGTTGGCCAGATTATCAATCGGGACGCGCAGAAGAAAATCGTTTGCATCGGCTCGACCGATTTGACCCATTACGGCCCGCGTTACGGCTTTACGCCGATGGGAACCGGTGCCGAGGCCCTGAAATGGGCTGACAGTGTCAACGATCAAGAGTTTATTGATTTGGCCTTAAAGCTTGACCCGGAAGGTTTGCTGGCCAGCGCCGCTGAGAATTGTAATGCCTGCGGTGCCGGTGCAGCAGCCGCAGCGATCGCAGCTGCAAAAAAGCTCGGCAAGGCTGAGGGTTTATTGCTTGCGCACACCAACAGTAATGAGGTAATGCTCCAGAAGATGGGAACTATAGGTGCCGACAGTGTCGGTTACGCAGCAATAGTCTTCTAATGTCAGTACGTATTCCAGTCTGGGCAGCACTCAATACGCACGCCCGTCTTGGGCGCGGCCGAAGAGACCCGACACGAGGGGAAGCCAACGGTCGGATTCGAACCGACAACCACTGGTTTACAAAACCAGAGCTCTACCGTTGAGCTACGTTGGC
>CAYGBH010000069.1:0-13524 GCA_964348055.1 uncultured Pirellulales bacterium | reverse complement strand
GCGTCAACACCTCTAAGCAGCTCAGCAGCGGTTGCTGCATCCAGGCTCATCAACAGCATCGCAGCTTTCTGTTTACCCGTCAACGCCACTTATTTATTCCCCCTTTTCTTCGATCCAACTGGTAAACAGCTGCCTGACACGGTCGGGATCACGTTCCATAGCATTTGCTATCTGTCCGCGCAACACCAATGGTTCCGAAGCCCCGCCTCCACCGGTAAGAAGGCCGGCGGCTCCCTCACCTTCGGGCAACGACGCTGCTGGGGCCGCCGGACCCGGACCCGCTTTTCTCTTTGCACCTCGGAACATGCGGAGAACAAGCAGCGCACAAATTGCCATAATCCCTAAAGAAGCCTGGCGGGCAATTGCTATGTAGCGAGGCCACTCGGACAGCTCTTCATCGACCAGCAACTCAACCGGACGATAGAACTTAGCGTCAACTACTGTAAGCGAGTCTGTATCCTTAAGACCAAGGGCATTTGTGATAATTTCCTCTACCTCAGACAATTCCATTATCTTTGCGGTCGTACCTCCAGAGCTTACTTCATTGGCATCGGGTGGCGATAAATCAACAAAAGCAGCCACCGACAGAGATTTTATTTCGCCCGGCAAAACAACCTCCTGCTTCACAGTCTTGCCGATCTCATATTCGGTAATAATTGTTTCGTCCTTCTTTGTGCCGCCTGGTACGGGTGGCTGGCCTTCAGCCGACACAGTACTGGGTTCAGTTTCAGTACCACTTACAATCTCTTCTTTTGAAGCAACCCCCTTTGGCTCATAGGTTTCTGAAACAGTATTGACACTGTTCATATCAATAACGGCGCTGACCTTGACCGTTGCCCGCCCGGGCCCCAAAACAGTAGTGAGCATATCCTCGACCTTGTCCGCCAAGTTCTGCTCCACTCTTTCCCTATAACTTTGGACTGTGCTGGCCCCACTGGCCATAGTCTGGTCCGACTCACCCGAAAGAAGGCGTCCTTGACTGTCTACCACGGTCACATTTTCTGACCTGAGCCCCTCAACACTGCCGGACACCAAATGGGTAATTGCTGTTATATTCAAAGCGCTCAATTTATAACCCGGTCTCAGTCGAAGAACAACAGAAGCAGTGGTTCTCCCAGCCTCAGCTGTAAAAAGCGTCTGTTCGGAGCTTACTATATGAACCCGTGCGTGAACCACGCCGTCTATCATTTGGATACTCTTGGCAAGTTCTTCCTGTAGTGCTCGCTTGAGGTTAACGCTTTGAACAAACGGGCTGACGCCGATTTTTTCATTATCAAATATCTTGTAACCGCCCTGTCCACCTACAGGAAGCCCTTCTTTGGCCATATCGAGACGAAGCTGATAGATTTTTTCTTCCGGCGCATAGATACTCGTCCCGCCGTTTCGTAATTCGTAGGCGATGCCCTTTTCACTGATTTTCTCTGCAATCTTACCTGCTTCTTCAGGAGTAAGCTCCTGGTACAGCATTCTCATATCCGGCTTGCGGACCCAATAAGTGAGCAGGGCACCGGCACTGACAAATATCAGAACAATCGCAACAAGCAAAGCCCGCTCAACTGGACTTACCTTTTGCCAAACTGCGCTTATCTTTTGGAGAAAACCCATTAAACCTCTTCGTTAATTGATTACTGACTACCGGTGATTGAAAAAGACGTTAAAAAATAATCAATCACAACGGCATATTCATAGTTTGCTTATATGCTTCAATTAACTTATTTCTAACGCCCACAAGCAGCTTGAAACTCATATCAGCTTTGGCCACCGCCGAGACCACCGAGATAATATCCTCATTCTTACCGGATAATAAATCCTTTATGGACATGTCTGATGACTCTTGAAGGTCGTCAACCTTGGATATGTAGTTTCCGACAGCTTTGACAGCATTAGCAAAGTCTGCCTTCTTGGCATCGGAATTTCCCACTTTCGGCATTCCAAAAGAATCGGGATTGGCCCTTGGCTGTACCGAGCCGGGCTTCCAAACGCCATTTACTGCATTTGAGGCCCCACTTACATTTGGATTTAAGTTAACCATCGCTCACTCCATAACCTATCGAAGTAATTCGAGTGTGGTTTCCACCATTTGCTGATAACGTTTCAAAACCGCTGCGTTGGCCCGATAAACCCGTGTCGCAACATTCAAATTCATCATCTCAACGGGCAAATTTACGTTGGGCATCGCAACATACCCCTCCTCATCCGCATGAGGATTACCGGGGTCGAAAATCCTAAGAAAATCACTCATATCCGCAAGTATCTTGTCCAGCTCAACGCCGCCCATATCGTCGGCCGATTTGAACGCCGCTTCAAGCCTACGGTAAGGCTCACCCTTGCCGGCATCGGTTGTGCGGGCATTGGCAACATTCGATGAAATCACTTCCATCTGTTTGCTCTGCGCTTGCAAACCCGAAATCGCTATATCTATAGGGCTGAAGATATTGTCAACTTCCATTCGTTCTACCTTTCTCCTTCCTTTCTGGTCTCTGTTCGATTCGCCGAACCGCAGTAACTAACAGTGGATTACTATTTTGTGCCCATTGCTAATTCAATTTGGCTGTACTTCTTGTTGAGCAGCCGAATATATGTCTTATGGCGAAGGGCATTTTTGACCATTTGGCCCACTTCGGTCTCGAGATTAACGTCGTTGCCGTTTGAGCCTACCGGTGTCTGTTTAGGCTGATAAATCTGCGGTTGGATTTCACTAAGGTCAACTGCCCCAGACGAACCCAAAGCCTTCGCAAGCAACTCTTCGAACTTGACATCAATCCTGCGGTATCCTGGGGTCTCAAGGTTGGCAATGTTATTGGCGATCGCTTTCTGGCGAAGATGTTCAGCCCTTATACCAGCCTCGAGAAGATCTACTACGCTGTTTGTCTCGGACATCTGAAGCTTCCCAATATTATGGTTTCCCGCCAAGCGGGGTCTCTGCACAATCCTTATCTGCTGAAGATAAATATTAGCAATAATCGTGCCAAACGCTCAAAACCGGCCATTTTCAGCACATCACCCCCTATCCTGTGCGAAAAACCGCCTTAAATCCAAGGAATCGCTTATTTGGATGGCAGCAGCGATGTCAGGATTCTATACAACCAGACATGTTTTTTACATATCAACACCCCTTGCAAAGCCGTTCAACTTATGCGTGGGCCCGCCATTAACTCAAACCGGAAATTCTCTCCTGCCTCCAGGAATATTTCTCCGCAAATACGGCTAACAGCAGGACATTTTCAAGAAATCATCATCTTTTTAATATTCATAAGTCCTGTCAAAACAAGCAGTTATCATTAAACTGAAACCCTTTTCTCGACTGTTGGCACGTTGGTTGCTCGAAACAAGTTGGTTTTGTTTTGTAAGGACGCTGTATGTATGCCAGTCAGCTAATAATCGATAACATGTTTGTAGCAACAGCCAGCGCAGTCCCATCTCCGTCAAGACCCAATGCGGTCAAAAAAGCCGCACAATTCTACCCAACCCCAGATGATAACCCACCGTGCGTTAACACTCCCGAAACAACAAAGACCGATAATACACCCACTAGCGCCGAAAATGAGCCTGTTAACAAACCACCGCAAGATTTTAGCCAAACCCTTCGCAAAACAGCAACGGCTGAAACACCCCCGAAAGTGGATGATAACACAACATTAAAACAACAAGACCTGACCTCTGAGGCGTCTGTTACGATAAATCCCGCGAAGCTTTTTTTGACTTCAGTGTCAACAATTTCAGTTGCGCCGCTCGTCAAAGAGATCGCTACAACAGCACAACCAAAAGTCGGACACCTACTTGCCCGATTGACCGCCAATTTGAGCACCGACAAATCCCTTCCTGTTACTGGACAAGCTGCAAAGGCAGCCGAAATCAAACTTCTTCTAACTAATGGTGAGAAGGGCCAACTTGGGCTCAAAACCGTTCTGCCAGAGACATCCAACGGCCAACTCGGGCTCAAAACCGTTTTACCAGACACATCCAAGGGTGCGCCTACTGCCGATACCCAGCTTGGGGAAGGCAAAAAAGGCGATGCGCTATTGATGCCAAATGAAACAGTCGTTCCCACAACAACCCCTGACAACGGGGAAAACACCAAAGAATTGAAACACGAAGCTCTTCTTAACAACGACAGCAAGCCAGCCACTACCGGCGAAAAAACGGCGACGGCAGATACGCCAGCTATTTCCAACACTCAAGAAACACTGCCATTGAACACCAACTGTCCACCGGTTCAGGACAAATCCTCTGAACCCCAGTCCCAGCTTATCGGGATTTGTCCGGAAAAATCCGCTCGTGCCGCTGAGACACCAACCGATAACAAAGCTACCGGCGACCAGCAGTGCCTGGGCCCCATCTCACAAAACGTCGCAAAACCGGAGCCCAGTCAAACATTCTCAGAATCGTCAGACTGCAATGCCAAAGAGCAGGCGGGCAATATCTCAGGAGATTCTACTGTCCAGAATTTGAATGTAACGGAGGTCCAAATATCCACCGGCCAAACAAAAGGCCGTGGCAATGCGACCTCCAATAATAGCTCCAATTCGAATTTTGAGCAGATACTCTCTCACAACAACCCCCAAACTCCCGTTACAGAACAGTCGCCCACCTCTGCCGAGGCCCCAAAGACAGCCGATCTGCCAGAGCAGACTTCGTCCAGCGATGTCTCTGCAGGTATTGGCAAACAGATTCTTGAATCTATTCACAGCTCTTTATCCCAACAAAGCGAGAACCAACAAATTATCGTCCGCCTCAATCCACCGGAACTGGGGAAGGTTTTCATAAAATTCCAGGAGCAGGATGCCCAAATAACAGGCCTATTGGAAGTCAGCAAGACACAAACCAGATATGAGATTGAGCAGGCAGTGCCGCAGATAATCCGAGACCTTGCAGATTGTGGCATTCAGATAAAGCGGCTCGAAGTTCTGCTATCTGATTGGGAAGAATCAGAGCAACAGGCTCTTAAAGATCAATCGCCACAAAACGGCTGGGCCCAGCAACAAGACTCGGCGAACCCAGGTGCGGGGGCAAACAACACACCTGCCAACGAATGGCTGACAAACGACAATAGTTATACTGAATTACACGAACTAAAAGAGACGTTTGTCAGTGATCATTCAATAAATATGTTGATATAAACAGATCCAAAAATCTCTTCGTCAATCACGAGCGACTTTTCACCGGATGGACAGAGATTTTGATTGAACTGACTTTTTCGCAAGAAAGGTTTAGATGAGTATAAACAGAAAATTAAAGCGTTCGCACAATCAAAAGAAGAGAAAAAAGAAACAAATGATGAGAAAGCTGCCCACTCCCAGGAGAACCTCTTGTGAGAATGACGAAGTGCAATTTACCGTTTTGAAAGACGGGCGGATGCGAGTTACCACCTCAGAAGACAACTTGCCGGAATTTCTCGTTAGGGCAAGGAGAGCCATTCAAGCTGGTCGGACCGATGAAGCCAGAGACCTTATCAATGACGACAATATCGAAATTGTTCGACAAATGGTGGAGAAGAACCCATCCCAGATGGCGGTTATGTATATACTGGCAATGACCTTAGTCGCCATCGGACGGCTCGATAAGGCCGAAGAATGGTACGTGAATATTTTGAGGCGAAAGCCACATTGGGCAGTCTACAACGAGCTGGCAAATATCAAGGAGAAGATGGGGCGAAGAAGCGAAGAAATGGAATATCGCAGAAAAGCCCTGGAGGCCAATCCTGATAACGGCGTGGTGCTGAATAACTGTGGCATGCACATGGTACGGATGGCGCAGGCACAACAAGGTATCGAAATATTGCGAAAAGCGGTCGAAAAGGCACCTGGCAACCCAGTAGTCCATTCCAACTTCCTGCTTTTTATGCATTATCTGTCAGACCCGAACCGTCAATCGCTCTTTAACGAGCACAAGCGGTGGGCCCAGATACAAGGGCCGAGGGCTTTGGCCAAAACATGTCACGACAATGTCCCAGATCCCGACCGCCGGCTCCGAATTGGTTACATCTCACCCGATTTTCGTAAGCATTCGGTCGCGTATTTCTTTGAGGTACTTCTGGATGAACAGAATCGTCGAGCAGTGGAAACCTATGGATATAGCAATGTCGAGCGGCCTGACGAGGTTACTGAACGCCTGAAACTCAAGTTCGAACACTTCCAAAACATCTACGGAGTCAGCGATGAAGCGGTCATCGAAATGATCGAAAAGGACAAAGTCGATATTCTGGTGGACCTGGCCGGCCACACGGGCAACAATCGTTTGCCTGTGCTGGCACACAAGCCGGCTCCGATCCAGGCTACCTACCTCGGATATCCCGATACGACTGGAATGGAGCAGGTCGACTATCGTTTGACCGATGATTTGGCCGACCCACCTGAATCACAACAATTTTACACCGAGGAATTGGTCTATCTGCCGGACGGCTTTCTCTGCTACAAACCTCCTGATCACGCGCCACCGGTTGCACTGCTGCCCGCCCTCAAAAACGGCTATATTACCTTTGGCTCATTTAACAATAACTGTAAGATAAACCCATTTATCATGTCGCTCTGGGCTGAAGTTCTCAAGCTCAATGACGGTTCACGTCTTGTGCTGAAGTTCAGAGGCGGCGACGACAAGAAGCTGAGGGACCATTACCTGCACACATTCGAGCAATTTGGAATCGCAAGGGGGCGGATAGACATCCACGGCCCAAAACACCGTGTCGAGCACCTTAAATTATATAACCAGATTGACATTGCCTTGGACACTTACCCCTACAATGGCACAACAACGACTTTCGAGGCCTTATGGATGGGCGTACCTGTAATCTCGCTGGTCGGGCAACATCACATGTCCAGAGTCGCCTTGACCATATTGGCCCGTTTTGGTATGGGGTTCCTGGCGGCCTCGACACCTCAAGAGTATATCACCAGAGCCACCGCTCTTGCGGCAAAAAAACAGAACCTTGTAGAAATGCGGGCTATAATGCGTAGAACAATAGCCGGCGCTTCACTGTGCAACACAAACAGATTCGTCAGAAATGTAGAAGCCGCCTATCGAGAAATGTGGCGGCGATGGTGCCAAGAGCGCAGCGCCCAGGTCGCTGCTGAACAAGTTACCTCGGATGACCAGAGCTGCAGTGCCGATGCAGAAATCCGCTCTGCAACCTCTGTGGAGGCGGCGCATAAACTGCTGGTGCACAAGACACCGTGAGACTCACCATAAAGGCCTGCGGATTCGACCGCCTCGGCGGCCTCCGGTACCGCCGGAGCTTCTGCAGGAATCCTGCCAGGGCGACGACTGCCGGCAGGCATTGAAATTGCTCAATTATCCAGATATCGAAGAAGCCAAACCCTTTACACATCACCCGACGATTTCAATAGATGCAGCGGCAGTCAGCTCTGCTGAGAAGCCGGAATCGTACCCACTGGGCTTTTATATTTAACCCGGGCCGTTTCGATAGATTTCAGAAAGGCCTTTTTGAATTTGTCCAAAGGGAAATGCTCAATAACAGCTTTGCGAGCTTCCTGCCCCATGCTGACCGCCAAATCTCTATCCGCCAGCAACATCCGAGCGTATTTTGCCAATTCTCCGGCATCGTCGCTCAGAAACCCGCTTACGCCGTGTTCAACAGGTGAGTTGAAGTGCCGATTACCTAAAACCGGCAGACCGGCAGCCATTGCCTCCAGCGTGGCCATATTGTATCCGTCTTCGTATCTCGGGTCTGCAGTATGTATATAAAACCGATGAGACTGCAATATCTTCTTTAGCTGCTCCCAACTCTGGGAAGCTTCAGCTTCCGGAATATTCGGATTGTGCCCAACAAGCCGCACCGGAATATCCGCAAATGCTCTTTCGTGAAAGTCCCATAATAGAATCTTTTTACGGTTCTCGATAAAATTGCAGATTCGAAGACCGCTGCATTTCTCCCCGGAATATGGCAAGTAATCATCCGCGTCAACACCAAAGGGCACAATATCGTCCGGGGATTCCCCAAACGCCGTCTTTCGCGTTTGGGGGCCCCCGATAATCCCCCACGATTTGCCCTTCAGCACAGAGACAGCCACCGCATGCCCACCGACTAATTGAAGGTATGTGTGCAGCGCCGCTTTCATCTTTTCCGGTGTAATATCGGATTTTTCTTCCGCCACCCGTCCCTCAAGTGTAGAGTGAATAACTATAAGCCGGGGCCCGGATAGATGCTTAACATCCAGCAAATCGGTTATGTTGTGTGCTATGATACAGTAATATGGTGTTTTTGTACTTTGGGCCTCCGATAAGCTGACTAACCGGGACTTAGACGGCACGGGGCGCATCTGCTCATCCCAGCTTTCTTTATATCTGCCTCTAAGACCTGTGATTATATCGAGGTTATATCCCAGTACACCAAGTTGATACACCCACGCTTCGTGACAGTTAAATACAAGCAGGGTCTTTTTATGAGTTTGTGTTTGTTGTGTCTGCATATATTACCCGGACTATATCCAAAGTCGCTCCAGAACCATTCTCCAACTCCACCAACAACCAATCCTCCACAGTATACACTACGGGTTCCCACAATAACCGTGCATCATTACCTTGAACTATACTTGCTTAGAGTAATTTGAGCAAGAATTATTCTTTTGTTATAAAGACCCTTGTAGATAAGGGGATTTCCCGGAGACTCGGACCATCAATCTGCAAATTCCTGTCGGAAAGCCCGATAACCTCACAAAATTTTCCCACTTTTTGCGTTGTTTTTTACCGGTCTGTTTCCAATATTAACCCCGATTCATTGAGATTACCGGTCTTACGATTTTGTAGTCACTTTCCATTAACAAATACCTAAAGTTCCTCCCCCCTTTGTCGATAACTCCCAATGGAAGCTTAGTCTTCTGGGGATGTAATGGTTACAAGTTAAATTCAGTTAATTAGGGTTTGACAGGCCTCAAAAAAAATGAACGTTTGTTTTTTAAGGAGTTAAAAGTATGTTAGCAATCAAGAACAACATTATGGCAGCAAATGCCGCAAGGCACCTGGGCGTAAGCTACGACGCCCTGGCCAAATCGGTGGAAAGGCTGTCGTCCGGCTTGCGCATAAACAGCGCAAAAGACGACGCAGCCGGCCTGGCTGTACGGGAGTTGATGCGTGCCGACGTCGCTGTGTACGAGCAGGGTTCTCGTAACGCCCAAGACGCCATCAGTTTGGTACAGGTGGCAGAAGGTGGTATGCAGACAATCGACAACCTCCTGGTACATATGAAACAATTGGCTGAGCAGGCAGCTACGGGTACTTATAGTTCCGCACAGCGTACTATTATGGATGACGAGTTCGAAGAATTGTCCAACGAAATCCAGCGTATTTCAGGGTCGGCCAAATTTAACGGTATCACCCTCCTCAATGCTACTGACGGCGTATCAATCGTCTTCGGTGGGTCAACTGACACAATAACCATCTATAAGGCTGACATGACCACGACTGGTCTTGGCATCGGCACGTTGGACATCAGCAGTGCAACTAGTGCGCAGGCGGCCCTAACAACTCTGGACACGGCCATCACCAGCGCAAATTCTGCCCGTGCATCATTCGGCTATAAGATGAGGCGTCTGGAAAGCATAGTAGAGGTTCTCGATATTCAAGCCGAAAACATAAAGTCATCCGAATCCCGAATTTCCGATATTGACGTTGCCACGGAAATGGCAGAGATGACCAGAACGCAAGTGCTGGCACAAGCGGGTGTCGCGATGTTGGCACAGGCGAATTCGATGCCGCAAATGGCATTGACTCTACTGAGATAGTAGTAGCAGCGTTCAAATATTTGAATGACCAGCGGGGAGATGACCGGGGCAGGAACCCTTGGGTCATCTCCCCGTAAGTTAAAATGCCAAGTGACAATATCGTGATGTGTCGTGATGCGTTGTGCGTATTGAGTGTTACGTGACAATGCTAACGCAATAGACATCACGAAATACGATTGAACGGAGCAATACCATGAACGGAATCTCAGCATATCAGGATAGCTCAATTACCACACAAAGCAAAGGCCGTCTCATTGTCCTGCTCTACGAAGGCGCAATCAAATTTATGAAGCTGGCAATCAAGGAAATAGAGGCGGGCAACCACCAGGCAAAGGGTCAATACATAAACAAAGCCCAGGACATAATCAATGAGCTCATTGTGGTTTTGGACATGGACGCCGGCGGCGAAATAGCCACTAACCTTCGCAAGCTCTATTGTTTTATGCAGAGGCGCCTCTCCGAAGCCAACATAAAACGTGACCCTCAAATAATTCGTGAAGTAATAAAACTGATGGAAGAACTAAATCAAAGCTGGAAAGCTATCGCCAGCTAATCAATTTGCCTGAAGGTATCATAGATAAAGTTATGAAATTCCAGACTATCTGCCGCCGGAGAATTAAACTGCCGCCGAAGCATCCTGCTGCTTTTCCAAAATGCTCCGGTATCCACAAAATAAATTGATAAAAAGGAAGTTGCAATGCCCAAAGCAAAAGAAATTATGACCAAGGAAGTAATTAGCGTAAGAAAAGACACTCCTGTACTCGAAGCCATAGAACATATGTGGAAACACGACATCACCGGTATTCCTGTGGTCGAAGATGATATGACTTTGGTGGGGGTTGTCACAGAAAAAGATGTACTAAGATTATTCCATAGCCATAAAGAACAGAAGAATGAGACAGTTAATAGTTTTATGACACAACCTGCTGTGCACTTTGACGAGAACGAACCCCTGCCGGATGTCTGTGACTGTTTAATGAATTATTTTCTCAGAAGGGTCCCCGTTACATCAAAGGGCAAAGTGGTCGGCATTATCAGCAGAGCCGATATGATTAGATATATCCTTCGACAATGGCAGGGAAACACCATATCAGCCGCTGGCACGTCAAAATAATAACACCGATTGCTGTGCTTGCGATAGGTGCTGCGGCAGAAAATACCAATTACCCAACCAGCGCGGTGAGACCGACAAATAACGACTTGAATTTACTTTAAACAAACTACATTTTGGGAAAATTTTCTCCCGTTAAATATTCATGTATGGATCGTGCTGCGATTCTGCCTTGGCCCATTGCGAGAATAACTGTTGCTGCGCCTGAGACAATGTCACCCCCGGCATAAACACCGGTAACCGAGGTTTGCATGGTATTCTCATCGACAACAACTGTACCCCAGTCGGTGATTTCGAGTTCCGGCATTGTTTGCGGTATGAGAGGGTTGGGTTTATTACCGATTGCCACAATAACAGTATCGAGTTCCATAGTAAACTCTGAACCCTCGATTCGAACAGGTCTTCGTCGTCCGGAATCATCAGGCTCGCCGAGTTCCATTCTGATACATTGCATCGCCACAACGTGATGATGGTCGTCACCGATGATTCGTACGGGATTATTTAGTAGCTTGAGCTTGACACCCTCCTCCTCGGCATGGTGGATTTCCTCAGCTCGGGCAGGCATTTGTTCCCTTGCCCGGCGATAGACAATGGTCACATCGGCTCCCAGCCGCAATGCCGTTCGTGCCGAGTCCATAGCCACATTGCCGCCGCCAATGACAGCGACACGTTCGCGTCTTATCGGTGGAGTATCATACTTCGGAAACAAATATGCCTTCATCAGATTTGAGCGAGTCAGATATTCATTGGCTGAGTAAACACCAACCAGGTTCTCACCGGGAATTCTCATGAATGACGGCAGACCTGCCCCGCTGCCGATGAATACAGCATCGTAGTTTTCTTCATCCATCAACTCCCGGACGGTGCTGTTGCGGCCAACAACAAAGTCCATTACAAAATTGACGCCGAGCTTTTTAAGATACTCTACTTCCGCTTTTACTATTGCTTTTGGCAGACGAAACTCAGGAATACCATAAGTCAGCACACCGCCCGGTTCCTGAAGTGCTTCAAAGACAGTAACCTCGTGGCCGAGTTTAATCAAATCACCGGCAACAGTCAGGCCTGCAGGCCCGCCACCCACACATGCAACCTTTTTACCGGTTTTACGAGGGATTTTGGGCAGCTTGATATTACCACTGTTGCGTTCATAATCAGCGACGAACCGTTCCAGTCTGCCCACGGCTACTGGCTCATCCTTGACGCCCAGGACGCACAGTTTCTCGCACTGATCTTCCTGGGGACATACACGCCCACAAACGGCGGGCAGGGCATTTTGTTCCTTTACTTTTCTGGCCGCCTCAAGAAACTTGCCTTCCTGAACGAGTGCAATGAAACCAGGTATATCAATATTGACGGGACAGCCAGTCACGCAGCGCGGCTTTTTGCACTTTAGACAACGGCTTGCTTCCAGAATAGCCGTCTCTTCGCTGTAGCCGTACGGCACCTCCTCGAAGTTTCTGGCCCGGTCTTCGGGGGCCTGCTCCGGTATAGGTTGTCTTGGTATCTTTTCCTTAGCCATTTGTTGCTTTCATTCTTTATATCAACGCAAGCACCTGCAATTATCGCTGTGTCCCGGGTATGGTGCCACAGACTCAGTGCGCCCAACCAGGTGTATCTCTTCATCACTGTATGCGACACGGCGGTCCCGTAGCTCATCCCAATCAACCAGATGGGCATCGAAGAAAGGACCATCCACGCAGGCGAATTTCATTTCGTTATCAACTGTCACACGGCACGCTCCACACATGCCGGTCCCATCCAGCATGATTGGATTCAGTGCCACCAATGTTTTTACGCCATATGGCTTGGTTTCCCTCGTTGTGAGCATCATCATAAATAGACATCCGACCGCAATCACACAATCGATTTTCTCGCCGTCTTTTAGTTTTTGTCCAACTACATCAACAGCATGTCCCCTGACGCCCAGAGAGCCGTCAATAGTTGTCTGGATTAGCTCATCGCAAACTGTCTCGAGTTTTTCTTTGTAATAGTGCTTATAATGGCTGCGCCCTTCAACGATAACGATTACATGGTTGCCAGCTTCCCTCAGCGCAGCAGCAATCCGCAGAATCGCTCCGATACCATAACATCCGCCGGTCAAGGCCACAGTACCGTAGCGCTTGATTTCCAGCGGAATCCCCAGCGGTCCCACCATGTGGTCAATTCTATCTCCTGCCTTTAAGAGTACGAGCTTTCGGCTGGATTGCCCCACTTCCAGCACTATTAAGGTGATCGTTCCCTTTTCAGCATCCCAGTCGCACAACGTAAAGGGCACTCGTTCTGATTTTTCATCGACCATCACAATAACAAACTGCCCGGGCTGGGCCTTTTTTGCGATATTCGGCGCTTGGATAACAATTTCGTGAACGTTTGGAGCAATTTCGCATTTTTCAAGAATTTGGAACCCACCTGTTCTTTTGCTTACTGCTTCTGATGGTACGGAGTAATCACGAATCGGCAACTCCCGCAAAGCAAAGACTCTATCGCAGATGCGATGCCCGCGGAAAAAGGTACGCCGCCGTTCCAGCTCCCGAGCCGCCTCAGGTGCTCGGTCTCTCTTGACACACAATTTGGCTTTTGAGACTCCCATTTCCTTTGAAATCGCACCGGCTGACCTGTATGAAAAACCTTTGGCCCCCATTGCCTGGGCCAGCTTGCTGATAATCCACCATTCAG
>CAYGBH010000068.1:0-13585 GCA_964348055.1 uncultured Pirellulales bacterium | reverse complement strand
TTGTGAAAGCAAAACGGGGCCTATACCGAACTAACCGGTATAAGCCCCGAACTGATGCGAATCTGCCATATCAACCACGTCCCCATATCTTGCTTCGCCAGCCCCCGCGTCTCCCGACGCGAGTCGGTGCGGCGGGCAAGAAGCAATGGGTGTCACTCACGGTGCTTCCAGCTGTGGAGCCTGCCGATACAGCCGAATGTCGTCAAAGTACAATGTACCACTGGCACCATTGCCATCAATCCCAATAGTCAGCTTCGTTACATTCTGCAGGTTCACGCCTAACGATGCAAGGTCGATATTCCATGCTTGCCACCCTGCTTGCGTTAAGTTACTGGCATCACCATCGTATGTAACCTTGGAGCCGTTGACCTTCACATACAACTGCCCACTGTTCCCATCAGTGCCGTAGAAGTACAGCACCAATGTTTGAGGCGAACCTATGGTCCAATCCCGGCCAATCGGAAGGTCGGCAGGGTTCACTGTAACCTCCGAAAAACTCGCTACGCTGTTGTCGTACGTTAGTGGCACTGACTGAACGCCACCATGCACGATGTTGGTCTCCATAGTAGGCTGGAACGGTTCAACATAACCTATGGTCGATCCGTTTGACGGATTATCAAATCCATCTGTCCACGTTAAATATATCAGATTGCTGCCCTCTTCCCCGGAAGGAATGTCATTGTAGGATTCGAAGTCTTCCACAATAATGAACTCACGTGTCGTAAAGTTCCAGACAGTCCCTTGCCACGTTGCGGGCGTCTCGGCTTCATTGACCTCATCAACCCGCCAGTAGTAAGTCGTGCCTAAATCGAGGTCTAAGGGACCATAACCGGCCTCGGTCACGGTAGCAACAGGTGTAATACCGTCTATCACAGCCTGTTCGTCGGTGCTAAGGTACACATCGTGCGTGACAGCCTCTCTCCCCGCTCCCCAGCTAAGAAGCACATCCAGGTCCACATTTGTTGCACCGGAATCCGGGTCGGGCTCCCTTGCCCAGACAGGTATGTAGAAGAAGCGGACCTCACTGAGACCATATTGGTTCAGGAGGCCTCCCCAGTTGCTGTTAGCCGTGAGCCTGACGTACTTTGCTGCTACACCGCTCAAGTCAACAATAGTATTATGTGCATAGTCGGGCGCACCAGGGGCCCGAGCAAACTCGTTAGTAGTACCCAATGTTGTATAGTCGGTGCCATTGGCCGAATATTCAACGGAGACATATTTGAATCCTAAACCGATCGCTGGCTCCAGACTCCCATTCGAGTTCCATACCCACATCTGGTGGAGCTTGTAAGGCTGGTCGAATTCAAATTGGATCCAGGTCGGCTGTGGCCCTGTAATACTGCTCAGCCACATATTACCCTCACCTATGCTACCGTGCAATAAACCACTTTCATCAAGTCCCGAGCCGTTGACGGTATTTTCAGGCCCTTTACTTGGGTCACTGCTGGAAGCCATGGCAGTTATATTCTGGATGGCATAAGCAAAGGGCTCGGTCGTAAAACTCCAGACTTTGCCTTCGTATACCGTGAAGTCGGGTGGGCCACTGACTTCATCGATGCGCCAGTAGTAAGTCGTGTCGAATTCAAGCCGTCCAGGAGCATAGCTGGCGGCACTCTGGGTGATAGCGCCGATTCCGTCGTTGACATCGCTAAAGTTCTCACTGAAGTAAACTTTGTGCCCATTGATTGGGGACGCAAATTCCCCCGGCGTCCAGCTAAGGACCGGCGTCGGACACACATCGGTCGCACCCTTGGCCGGATAAGGCTTTTTTGCCCGGTTCTTTTCTCCCTCAGTTGCATCTATGAAAGGTCTCCATGTTTCCTCAGCGTGGTCGTGCGTGGCAAGGTTCAGTAGACCGTTGCTATTATAGAATACGAACTGCACGATCCCGTCAGTATCAGCCTCGAGGGCCCCAAGAACATCTATGGTGAATGAGTCCCCGGGGACACCATCGGTGAAATTCACCGTGGTAAGCAGAGTGGTTTTGCTCGTGTCAAGACTGCTGAGGCTGGCGGTATTGTTGCCGGGCGCATTGTTCCAGGTTAGACTCCTTTCGTCCCAGCCGATGTTATCAAGGCAGTCGTCGTTGACGTAGGAGACATCGAAGTGCCGGTTGCCAGCCTTTTCCTGATGCAGCGTGACTGTGAGAGTTGCCGTTTCGAGGTTGCCAACGTCAAGTTCGCTGATGTCGAATTTAATCCAGGACTTGGCACTTTTCTGGTCACTCCTGATAGAGAGCTTACTGCTGTTGTGATTGTTCGTGTCCAGTTCGAGAATACTGGTCCTGCAACTTTCATCAGCCATGATGATAATGTCGGCAAATACTGCAGGGGCGGAGAGAATGTCCGTTATCATAACGATACACGCTAATAAAACTAACCTTTTAGACATAAGTGTCCTCCTTCTAAAAGTAAATATAGGATGTTAATTGCAGCATGAAAAGTCTTCACTCTGCAATACAGAATCCCTATACAACTCTGTGCTTCGCATAATGACTCCTCCTTTGTCGAAAAGCTACAAAGATTCCAAAGGTCAGAGGAGTAAAATCCAGAGATATCCACCTACGCGAGTACAAACTTGACCAACTATATTTATAGCAAATTAGCCGCTTCGCTTCAAGTTCAAATTTCCAATTTCGCCAAACAATTTCGTATCTCGTGAATTGTATCTCGTGTATAGTTTCCGCTCGCAGATGCATTACGCCTTTAGGGAAGAAAATAACACAGAAAAAGGGTAAAGACAAAAAAAACAGCGTTTAGCGTGTAGTGTTGAGAGACAATTTCAAATCTCAAAGCTCATATTTCAAAATAGCAAAAGAGATTGCCTCGCTGCCTTATAGGCAGGTAGGTATTTGCTCGCAATGACACCTGAACCACGTTGGGTTCAGGGCAGGCAGGACGACGTCTGTTGCTAAAGTTTTTCTTTTAGCCGCTTAATGCGGCGTTCGGTCTCTTTGATATTATCGTGTATCTGTCTGACAAACTTATTATGTTCAAACTGTCCGCGCACCTGAGAGAAATCTTCGTTGAGGTCGTCCGCCGAGCCATCCTGCCCGAATCCTGTGCGACTGGCCTGGCTAAACTCTTTTTCCGCGTCGACAAGGACCAGCTTGAGATACTTGGTCTTGACCTTTTGGTAGGACTCAATATCCTTAATAAATTCAGCCTTTGTCAGTTGTTCCAGGTCACGATTGAAAGCTTCCTTGTAAGTGTTCTTGACCCAGAACCATTCATCACTTTCTGCAGCCTGGTGAATCTTGGTCATCTCAGTGTTAAAGGCCTTAAAATCTGCAATTTTTCCACTTTCTATTGCAGCGGTCAAGTCAAGCAACCGCTGCCTGGGCATAAGCTGTCCGCCGATATCGACCCAATCACGGCTGTAAACTGCGCCGGCTACCGGGGCGGCAAAAGCTTCGCGAATCTTTTCGATTCCACCGTCGATATATTTTTCAGCTTTTGCCAATATCTTTTCAAGAAGATACATCTCAATGCCGGTGCGGTATAACTTTCGGCTTGTTCGCAACAGGACCCGCTTCATTCGTACGCCGTTTATAGCGACGTCCTCGACCGACCTGTCGGTATTTTCCTGGAGATGTTTAAGTATCGAACAAGCTTTTATCATTTTGCCTACGGTATAGGGGCTGAAAACATCGAAAGAAATGATATCACGCTTTTTAGTGCCTTTGCGCCTGTCGCGGCGCAACCATTTAGCTTCATCCCGCATAGTCCCGACAGCGGTAAGGTACAGTCCGGGCACCATCGAGCACCTTCCATTAGCATCTGCTTCCAGATGAGCGAAAGGAAAATCGGAGGTATCAAAACTTCTGGTGTGCTTGCCCAACAGGATAGAAAAGGGCCCAACCCTGCATGGCCATATTACATACGAAAATGAACCGGCTTTGATTCCGCGTTCGAGTTTTCCCTCGTGGACGGGGCCGAGCTTGTACATATGGTTGGACTGGTTGGTTCCGCTGCCGGCGTTGTAGAAGCTTAAAAGGCAGGCAATCAGTAAAGTAGATTTGTGGTGGCTGACTGTATATGGTCCTGCAAATACAGAGCATGCTTCACCCAGGAAGGCCTCGGAATTAGCAAAGAAAAGCGAGTTTTCAGCCGAGAATTGATCGCCGATCCGGCAGCCCTGGCCGATATACGCCTTCTTAAGATTGACCGTGCCGGTTACCGAAGTGCCCTCTGCGATGATAAAGTCTTCCGCGACCACATTTGAGCCGACCAGTGTCGGGGCCTCGGCTGAGCTTAAGATAGTTCCATTTACGAGAGAAGCTGCAGCATTTATCACAGCGTGCGGCCCAACGTTAAGGTCTAAGATTTCCGTGGTCGAAAGGATACGCGCGCCTTGACCGATTTTCCCACGGTCACAACGGACTGCCTCGACATAGCTGCGAGCAATTTCGGTAAGCTTTTTAATCAGGACAGGCCGGTAACGATGAAGGCACATCAGGTAGGCAAACTGAACGGAAAGCTCATCAACAATCACGACTTCCCTTCCGCCGGCTTCATTGAGAGCAACAACCTCGACGCCGTTGCCGAACGTCGCACCAGGGCAAGTTGCCATCGTTGCGACGTTCTCAATGCAGACGTCGGAAGCTATGTCATAGTTTGCGATATGGACGTTTATGTTGGATATGCGCGTGTTATCTCCAATTGTGCAGTCGGCGATAGTTGCATTGTAGATGCCGCTGGGCTTTTCAATACCTTCGGCGAGCTTTATATTGTCTGTGAGCCGGCCGATGCGGACACGACCAAGAAACTGAGTGTTTCGGACACGAGCCGGATCGAAACCATCGGCAACTTCGAACAAATTCCAGTCTTCGGCGGTGCAGCCCTGGTCTTGAAGAATCTTCCGTTCGGCTTGCTTAAGATTTCTGTACGTCTTTTGCTTGGACATAATAACCTCATTTTTATCTGGCCGGCCCGTCTTGGCTCAGCCAAGCCGAGACAGGCCCACCTTACGTCTGGCGGGCAGGCAGCGCCAGCCTTGAACTTGCCGGTGGCTCGACTGAGCTCGCCGAAGTCCTTCGACGGGTCAGTTCGTAGGTGTCATTGGCGATAGCGGCTTCTTCGTTTGTTGGAATGACGAACACCTTGATTTTACTGTCAGGGCCACTGATGTCAGCTTCTTGGCCGATGGCGGCCTGATTTGCGACGGGGTCGAGCCGGATACCTATCTGGGTCAGGTTCGTGCAAATCCGTTGACGCACCAAGACCGCGTTTTCACCTATTCCGCCGGTAAAAACTACAGCATCAAGGGCACCCAGAACAGCGGTATATGCGCCGATGTACTTGATGATGCGGTAGCAGAAAATATCAACGGCCAGCTTAGCACGGGCGTTGTCTTTTTGAACGAGTTCTTCGAGGTTTCTCATATCATTAGAGGCACCCGATATTCCGAGCAGCCCGCTTTTTTTATTGCAAAGAGTTTTTAGCGTATTTACATCATAGCCTTTATCAGCAAGATAAAACAGGATAGCCGGGTCGAAGTCGCCCGAGCGTGTTCCCATTGGCACACCTTCCAATGGAGTAAATCCCATAGAGGTGTCGATGGACTTGCCCTGTTTGACCGCGGTGACCGAGCAGCCGTTGCCAAGATGGCAGGTGATGGCGTTGATATCATATTTATTTTTGCCCATAAGAGCGGCGGCACGACGGACGACATACCTGTGGCTGGTGCCGTGGAATCCATATCTGCGAATACGATATTTTTCATAAAATTCATAAGGCAGGGCATACATATAGGCAACTTCCGGGATGGTGGTATGAAACGCAGTATCGAAGCAGGCAACATGTTTTGCATCGGGAAGATTGCGTTGTGCGGCCCGGATACCCATAAGGTTGGCTGGATTATGCAGAGGCGCGAGGTCTGCGAATTTTTCAATTGAGGCAATGACCTTATCGTCGATGACCACTGAACCGGTAAACTCTTGGCCCCCATGAACAACCCTGTGGCCGACAGCGACGATTTCAGAAGTACTGTTTATGACTCCGACATCTTTACTGACAAGGGTATTCAATATCAGGCCCATCGCACTTTCATGGTTTTCGACCTTTTCCTCTACAGAGTAAGTTTTATCATGATACAAATGGGTCAGCTTTGAGACTTCGGTGCCGAAGACCGGTAGGAACAAATCCGGCGGTGCCGAGGCGATGTTCTCAACGATACCTTTGGCCAAGACCTTTGCCTCGGGCATCTGATACAGCTGATACTTAATCGAGGAACTGCCTGTGTTGATAACGAGCACTTTCATTTCATTTTACCCCAGCAGCGGTAGGTAGTTGAATCAAAGTCAATACTGTGGTCGAGACTATATCGTCAACGCTTGCACCACGCGAGAGGTCGGTTATCGGTTTTGCAAATCCCTGAAGTAGCGGTCCAATGGCTCTTGCCCCGGCCAAATATTGTGTGAGCTTATAGGCAATGTTACCCGCATCGAGATTTGGGAAAATGATAACATTGGCCCTTCCCGCGACAGGACTGTCATCCTTTACCTTTTTGGCGGCCACTCCGGGTACAATAGCTGAATCGGCCTGAAATTCGCCGTCAATTGCCAGCTCAGGCCTGCGGGTCCGAGCTATCTCAACAGCCTTTTTGACCTTATTCACACTCGGGCTCGAAGCGCTGCCTTTGGTCGAGAACGACAGCATAGCCACGCGCGGCTCCTCGTCAAGGATTCTCGCGGCACTTGCAGCAGAAGTCAGGGCTATATCTGCGAGCTGCTCGGCAGTAGGGTCGACATTGACCGCACAGTCGGCATAAATAAAGGCTTTATCCTCACCTGCAAAAAAGCGGGGAATAACCATAAGGAAATAGCTGGAAGGGGTTTTAACACCCGGTGCCAGGCCGACGGTTAGGCTGGCAGCCTGAATAACGGTTGCTGTTGCGCTGGCAACGCCGCCGAGGGCGGTGTCAGCATCATCGCAAGCTACCATCATGGCTGCGTAGAACAAAGGCTTGGTAAGTATGCGTCTTGCCATGCCGGCGGACACGTCGACTCTTACCTCAATGTATCTTTTAACATAAAGGTCGAGGTTATCGCTGTCTCGAGGGTCGATGGTCTTGATGCCATCGAGCGTAACGCCGGCGTTTTCGATTGCCGCTGCAAGCTGGTCAGGTTTTCCAAGCACAATCGGCTGGGCAATATCCTGGTCTTTGAGTATTCGAGCCGCCTGAACGATTCGCCCGTCGCGGCCCTCAGGAAAAACAACGGATATACCTTTGCCCCTTACCTTTTTCTTAAAACTATCTATAATATCCATCCAGCTTCCTTGCGTTATTATTCTGTGAGCCCAGCACCTATTAGGCATGAGCCTCGACTCAACAGGTGCTGGGTTGGAAACTATGAAAAGCACTAAGCACCAAATCCTACACAATATCGAATGACCAAAATCCAAATTTCCTCCACAGGATGCTTTGCGGTAAAAACAAAAATGCTCACGCTCCGTGAAAAATTGTCTTTCACCCTGCAACGTTCTGGCACAGAGTGGATTTTAGTAATTTGAATTTTGAATTTGTTCAGGATTTAATAAGCAGTTTCTCCATTCGACTGATAAGCTCATCGGCGAGCGCCGTTTTGCTGATTATGTGCTTTTCAATTTCAGCAACAAAACTATTTTCTTCAAATGCCCCCCTCACCGCTTCGAAGTCAGAATGCTTTGTTTCTTCCTCGCCGTCAAGGCCGTAACCGATTTGAGCAGTGGCCGCATATTCCTTTTTGGCATCAGCATAAAGCCTCTGGTCCAGCTCCACCACGGATTGCTTCCACTTTGTCGCCAGTTCAATAATATCATCCGGCGTTATCTCTTCGATGGCTTTACCAAGTCGCTGTTGCAGCACGCCCGCCGCCCAGGCCCACTCGTACACGGAGTAATTATTATGCATAGTCTGGAAAGACTCTGTTAGCTGCTCGAGTGTGTCAATTGTGCCGTTTTCAACATTGGTTAGTAGTTCCTGAACACTCTCTTGCGGAGCAAGCAGGCCAGCTAAATCTACCCATTCACATGTCCCTGTGCGGGTTTGCGGCGTCATCGCGGTCCGAAGTTCTTCAACGTTCGCAAACTGCTTATCTTTTAAATGCCTAATCAGGCAATTGCCCAGGAACTTATCGATGCCAATTTGGTAAAGTTTGATGCCGTTCTCTAACGACGAGTTCCTAATCCTGACGTTGTTGTATGTGAAGTATTCTGTATCCTCGCCGGATGTTGATTTAAGGTTTCTGAGCAGCTTGCAGCCTTTAAGCATCTTTTGAATCGTATAGGGACTTAGAAGTTTGAAATTTATGCAGTCCAGTTTCCTGGGGTCTTTACGCCTGTCTCGTTTCGGCCATTTTCGAGCATCTCGAACGGTCCCTACGCTTCGCAAATTAACGCCGGGGACAAGAATACTTTCGTCCTCGTGCTCAATTAAGTATGAAAAAGGCAAATCCGATGTATCTGAGTTTTTATAATGCCTGCCCATCACCACGGTAAACGGCCCAACCTTGGCCGGCCAGAGTATATATGAATCACTGGCGGTCTTGGAGCCGCGTTCGACGACGCCCTGATGAACGGGCCCCAGTTTGTACATATGATTGCTTTGGTTGGTTCCACTGCCTGCGTTCAAAAAGGAAAACAGGCCGGCAATCAACAGTGTGGATTTGTGATGCGTGACGGTAAAGGGCCCGGCGAATACCGAGCAGGCCTCGCCGTGAAAACCGCCGCAGTTAGCGAAGTATATTGAGTTTTCGGCAGAATACTGCCTGGCTAATACGGTGCCCTGGCCTACAAAACATTTGTATATAATTGTGCCATCGGTAATCTTTGAGCCGCTGCACGCGATGAAATCCTCTGCGAAAACGCCAGGACCAATATAAACTGGGTCTTGGCGGCAGCTGTTGATTGTGCCGTTCTCTATCTTGATGGCCCCTTCAATGACCGCATCAGGACCAATCTTGACATTTTTCAGACTGCCGCAATTGATAATCCTGGCCCCCGTTGCTACCAAACCATACGAATTCCTGACCGAGGCGACGTATCCGGAAATCATTTTCCGAATGTTCTCAATCACTTTTTGGCGGTGCCGGTAAAGCGCTAAAATGTAGGCGATTTGGGCCGTTAAATGCTCGTAGATCGGCACTTCTCTGCCACCAGCTTCATTAAGAACGCTGACCTGCGTACCGTTACCAAACGAGGTTTCGCCCTCAACCGCCAATAAATTGACATTGTCAATAACCGCGTCGTCGCCGATTATGTAGTTGGCTATATAATTGTGGATATTGTTAATATATACATTGCTGCCGATTTTGCAGTTGTGAATTGTGGCGCCTGTTATGCCTGCCGGCCTCTCCAGCCGGCCATAAAACGCTACCGTTTTCTCAAGCACGCCGATTTCCACGTCGCCTGAGAAGTGGGTGAGCCTGACCCTTTCAGGGCTAAACTTCTGAGCAACTTTAATGCTCGCCCAATCGGGGCAGGTGCATCCCTGCTCTCGCAGCCGACCAATTTCAGCTTCAGATAATGAACGAAATTCCGATGTCATTGTACATTCCCAAGGTCCTGCTATGTCAGGATACTTATTCTGACCAGCAAATCAACATTATATTATATTTCAGGAATTTCAGCCGTATATAAGACTCTCGAAATATTTTTGTAAGCTTTCGGTTGTTAATAAGTTAGGTAATCCTCGCCGAGTGAAATAAATTTTTCTGACAATTTAACAATTGTCGAGCTTACTAATTCCGGTTCTTGGCGTGCCGGGCCAGTGCCGCGGCGCCGATTATACCGGCATCCTCTCCCAGCGTGGCAAAGCATATTTCAACCGGTTCTTTCTTCAGGGTCCAGATATATTCGTTGAAGTAATCTTTTATTCGATTCAAAAGTATATCACCGGCGGCTATCATCCCGCCGGCAAAGACTATCCGCTTCGGCTCGGTGGTGTGCAGCATGTTTATACAAGTAATTGCCAGTGCCTTGGCCGTACCGTCGGCTATCTCTTCGGCCAGCTTGTCGCCGGCGGCCAGATGTTCGTAAACGTCCTTACTGGTTATCTGGCCTTTTTCGTCGAGCACTTTTTTCAGGCTGGATTCGGCACCGCCTTCGACGGCCTCGCGAGCCCTCCTTGCCGTTGAATCAGCGGAGGCATACGCCTCCACGCAACCTTTTTGCCCGCAGTTACACTCTCTGCCATCCGGGTATATAATCATATGCCCCAGCTCTGCTGCGTTTTCGGCGCATCCGTGTACCAATTCGCCGTTACTGATAATTCCGCCGCCTATTCCTGTACCGAGTGTGAAAAAGACCATATCTTTAACGCCCTTACCGGCCCCGACAGCGTATTCGCCCCAGCAAGCCACGTTCGCATCGTTGTCAAAAACGATAGGCGCTCCGAGCTTTTCGTTGAGCATTCGGCAGATGGGAACGTTTTTGAATTTTGGCATGTTCGTGGACTTTATTATGACGCCCTCGCTATATTTTGCCGGCCCCGGAGTTCCTATACCGACCGCGACGATGTCTTGCAAAGAAAGATTAGCATCAACAAGAAGCTTCTCAACCGTCTGAGCCATTTTGTCAATAACAACCTCCGGCCCCATATCCGCTTTGGTAGCCACGGATGTTTTACAGACAAGCTTCAGCTCAGAATCAAACAGGCCAATCTTGATATTCGTTCCGCCCAGGTCGATACCGACAAACATTTCGCTCATTCCTCGTTTCTCGCACTTCGTAATTGGTTAATTAACTACTCACCACTAACTCGGAGTCAGTCCGGGTAGCCATCGGGGTGTTCGTTATGCCATTGCCAGGCGGTGGAAACCATTTCTTCCAGCTCAGGCTTTTCAGCCTTGAAGCCCAGTTCATTCCTGGCCTTGGTGGCGTCGCAAGTTAATACCGGCGCATCGCCCGGCCTACGGTCCGCGGCTACAACGCTAAAATTTTTACCAGAAACTTTCTTAACCGTTTCTATTACTTCCTTAACCGAATAACCCTTTTCAGTACCTAAGTTATAAACCAGCTCGCCCCCGCTCTTGTCTTCGACATGAAGACGCGGGGGGTCCAATTTGTCCAATGCCAGCAGATGTGCCCTGCACAAATCGTCGATGTGGATGTAGTCGCGGATGCAGGTTCCGTCCGGCGTCTCGTAATCGGTCCCGTAGATTTTGACTTCACTGCGTTTTCCCATTGCCGCCTGGATGGTCAGCGGAATCAAATGTGATTCAGGCCGATGGTCTTCACCAAGGGCCGCGTTGTTTCCTGCACCGCAGGCGTTGAAATATCTTAGCGACGCATACCGTAGTTTTCCCGCCTGACTTTGGTAATGACACATCTTTTCAGCCGCCCATTTTGTTTGGCCGTAAGGATTGATTGGCTCAGCTGGTGAGTCCTCGATAACCGGTACTTGTTTAGGCATGCCGTATACTGCCGCAGTGCTGCTGAAGACAAACTTTTCTACGCCGACCGCTTCGGCCGCGCTCAATAGATTCTCCGTGCCGGAAAGATTGTTGCGGTAGTATTTAAGCGGCTCCCGAACTGATTCGCCGACTTCGATAAAGGCGGCAAAGTGCATTATCGCTTCGATTTTGTATTTCTTGAGCGTCTTGACGAGTAATTCATAGTCGGCTAAATCACCTTCGACGAATTCGGTGTGCCCGACGGCCGACCTGTGGCCTGTGCTAAGATTGTCAAAGACCACCGGCTCATACCCCTCGGTGTTAAGCATCGCTGTCATATTACTGCCGATGTATCCTGCTCCGCCGCAAACCAGTACTCTCATAATCTCGTTACTCGATACTCGATTCTTGATACTCGATACCGAGTATCGAAGAGGGACCCCACTTTGCGGGAACCCAAATTCTTTTCAAAATTTCAGCTTCAAGCTGCCTATCCCTGCCCAAATCGACCCAGGCCATACCAGCTTTTTGCTCAGGGTCAAGTCTTATTCTCTGCAGTAATAAGCTGCTTTCTGAAAACATTTCGTATGCCCGTGCGCTGCTGCTGACCTGGCGCTCAGGCAGAGACAGTCTGTATACTGTCACATTGCAGCCGATAGACAATCCTTCATCCTGCTGCTTTATTTTCAATTCTGCAATTCTTCTGATACTGTGGAGGTTTGCTTCAGCACAGTTGAAGGCCCCGACATTATCACTGCGCCAGATTTCGAAGAATTGCGCCCCCGGCAACGGTCTGGTTCTTATGAGGCCGCTTTCAACATCGGCCTTTTCGATAGTAAAGTGCATTTTAACCAGCACATCTTCGGCTATCTGCATTGCCTGCACCTTATCGATATCTTTCGTGAGGATTTGCTCGGCCGCTTCATAGCGTTGTGTCTCCGCACAGCCTATCAACATAAGTGCACAAGTCATAAGCGCGTAAGAGCACAGGTTACTTGTGCTCTTGTGCTCTTTTGTTCTCTTGCTCTTTTGCATTTGCCGTCCATTCATTTTTGGATTTCACAAATCTCGGCTGATTATATATGCAGTGAGCCTTTAACTCAAGGCCGTTAGAGACTTTTTTTTGGCCGGGACAGGTCTGTACAGAAAATGCGACCAAAAATGAGCTCAGCCAACAATTGCACTTATGTCGATTAGGTACATTTGTCGGCCGTTGCCGCCGTGGGGTGAATCAATCACGACGCTTTGGCCATCGGGACTAAAACGCGGATGGGTATCGCAGCGCCATTCGCCCTTATACTCCGGCGGCGAATAGAAAAGACCCAGCGAGACCGTCTCTTCAGTCGCCACGTTGTAAAGATAGACTCTCTGCCTTCGCTCTTTGTCCGGATAGACGTCGTTGAGAATCCACTTGCTGCCCGGCAGGTATGTGCAGTGTCCGTTTTTTGTCATAACGTCTTTGCCGACCACTTCAACCTCGTCCGTGCCGTCTTCATAGAGATAAAAGGCGTTTCCGTGTGAAGGATGCCAGGCCCAGGCCAGGATATGCTCAGGGTCGCGCCAGATAAAGTGCGATGTCTTTCCATGAGGGTCGACCAGGCGAATGTCGGTGCCGTCGGCGCCGGCGGTGAGCATTCGTGTGGCAAAGCTCCGCAGCCCCTTGGCCCGCCAGCGGTGCAGAAAGATGAATCGAGACCCGTCGGGATTGAAGAGCAGATGGTTGAAGTAATGCTTGGCATTCTTCGGATTGCCGGGGATTGTACCGAACGAAGCGATGTCCGCGATTGATATTATCAATTCCTGCCTGCCGGTCTCGATATCGACTCGAAAAATGCCGGAATCCTTCGGAGCCAGGACTTCTGCGTACGGATCGGGCAGTCCTGCGTAGCCATAGCCTGGCCGCATATCCTGAACGCGGCGAAAGTCCGGCGCCACCGCGGTTCGGCCGTCGGGGCTGATGGTGTAAATCGGATACGGCAGCGTCTGTCTTTTGTGGGTGAAGACATCAAGTATGTGGCAGACGAACCGCTCGCCCTGCCGGTCGTTCCAGATAATTTCACTTTTCGAACCGGGCAGCCACTGCAGCATGCAGCCCTGCTGCCAGCACCATGAGCGGCTACGACCAAGCTCTATCCAGCGGTCGCCATCCTTCAAATCCACCATACCAATACTGATAACGTCGTTTGGATTGGGGCTGCGATGCTCGAAGTC
>CAYGBH010000067.1:0-13585 GCA_964348055.1 uncultured Pirellulales bacterium | reverse complement strand
GGCTCTGTGGATACCGGCCTCTGGTGCTTCTGCCCGAGGATCGGCTCCGGCCGCGGGTCGGGGCCTGTGTTTGTCTCTGCGCTCTTTTCTGCTCCAGGAGCTCTCTGCTGACCTTTTTGAGCCGTTCCTGTCTTTTGGACAATAAACTGTCAATCGCCGCTGTTGTCTTTTTAGCTTTTTCTTCAACAGCGACCTTTCGTACGAAACCAATCTCATCCTCGAATTGCTTTTCCACGGTTCTTATCAGAAGTGTTCTGTTATCATATCTATTCTGCTGCCACTGACGCATCTCACTTTGGCTTTTGCTGGCCACCTCGGCTAATGCTTTCTCCAGGCCTTCGAACGTCTTGATTCTGGCCTTAATCTCGTTCGGGTCGGCCAGTATATCTACGTAAACAGGCTGTTGCACGATGGGGCTGATGGTTCTGGTTGGGCGCTGAGCCATTCTCTCGTCCTCATAACCCGGATATAGCCCTTCGTCTTCATACCTGTCTCCCATCATATCTTCGAGGCTCGGCTCTTTAGCGCCGTGCTCGAGCAGCAGTTCAACGATTTCAGTATTCCTTCTCTTTTTCGCCAAAGACAGGGCGTTATCGCCCCGACCCCCCATGACGTTGACGTCGGCACCTTTTGTAATTAGCAGCTCCACTATATTTTTTTGGCCGGTGTTCACCGCGACAAGCAGAGGCGTCTGCCCGGAGTTATCCTTTGCACTGACATCGGCGCCTTTGGCGATAAGAAATTCAACGACCGCCTGTTGGCGGTTCTGTATCGCCGTGCGCAGCAGTGACCAGCCCATCCTGTTTTGTGAATTGATATCGGCGCCCTGTGAAAGGAGTTGTTGCACCTGGTCAATATTACCATCAACCACAGCTTGGTGGATTAACTCAGTTGGATTTCTCTGCAGTTGCCTTGGTCGAACTGGCGCATACTCCTCCTCTTCCTCTTCTTCGTCATCGATTGGATATGGCTGGGCTGCCGATTTTGCATAAATACCGGCCCTGCGTTGCGGCCTTTCAGGCTGAGCGTAGGGTATTTCCCTACGCGGTTGTCTTTCTGCAACTGCATTTGTGCCAACAATCGACTTGGCCTTGTCCCAGTCAAGGGTCTCTACAGTAATAACACCTTTAATCTCCATAGGAGTAACTTTGTCTGGCACACCCGGACGGGTTATTGTATTCTGTCCCGACATTTGCTGAGTTATCTTGCTTTTTATGATTAGTCCTGTTGATTCCTGTATTTCTATAATCCCCTTCTGGTTTCCGGAAAATTCGGAGCTGCTTGTCATCCCCGGAGAGCCCATTTCCGTCGGCTTTGCCTGGGGGTTTGGCTTGATGGTAGAAGCAACTTCGATGATCGCTACACCATTTTTTCGCTCTCTCAATGTCCATTTGTTTTCAAAAATCATCTCAGACTTGCTTGAATAAGTAACATTTCTGCTCCAGGAATCACCAACACCAACGGGTTTATCGGGATATATAGCAATTGAGTTTTCGATACTTTCACTCAGGCTTTGTTCATCAAGCCATCGGTTCAGACTACTCATCGCGATTTCCTTCAATGGACCCTGCGGCAACTTCTGTCGTACATTGCTGCGTACTTTTTCCAACTCCTTTATCTCTGAAATTCGTCCCTCAGGTGTTATTGTTAGTAGCAAGCTTTCTTCCAAGAGTGGGCTAAACCATTGCAATTCCTTAGGTACTGTCGAGTCCTTTTTCGACGAATCATACACTTTCTCTTCTGTTGCCCCTTTTATTCCAATTTTTATCCACTTGTATGTATATGTTACCTGCGCATTCCCATTGGCATCTATTTTGTTGACATCAAGTTTGGCACCGGTCCCGACAGTCATCACCGTGGTCTGTTCTTGGTCAACAGTAGGGTCGGAAATCTGCTGCTCGGTAATCGTCTGCATGTAATACTCTTTGCCCGTTTCGAACTTCAATCTGTATTGTGTCTTCTCGGCGGCCTGGTAAAGTGACAAATCTGGTATCTGAGCCAGGGTAGGGGCAACGCTGAAAAAGGCGAACAAAAACAAAAATGAAATTGAAATAATAAGAGGCTTCATGATACGTCCTCCGATATGTATTAATTTAAAATTCAGTTAACAGCCGGCCTTTGCCTGACCGGATGGCTTTATTATATCCATTATACAGAAAATGTTTCAATTTTCCTTGAAAATCATCAAAAATTCATTATTTGAATGTTTTTTAAACTTGTTCCAGAGATGCTAAGCCGAGCCTTTCTGCAATACTGTCGAATTCATCCAGAGAGTAAAACTCGATGATTATCTTGCCTCTTTGGCCATTTTTGCGGGTTTCAATGCTCACTTTTGTAGCAAGCTGGCTGCTGAGCTTTCTTTCCAGGTCCAGGATGTGAGGCGGTTTCGAGCGGGCGGTTGTCTTGACTTGGCCGGTGCCGGAGAGGTATCTTCGAACCAGTCTTTCAACTTCGCGCACGCTAAGCCGGCCTGCCATTGCCCGGTTGGCGAGCTTTCGCCTGAGTTCGTCCGTAGGCAGGGCCAGTATTGCCCGGGCGTGGCCCATCGTTAGCTGGCCGTCAGATAACATTCGCATAATTTCCAGCGGCAAGTCCAGTAGTCGCAAGTAGTTAGCGATAACAGAGCGGTCTTCGCCGAGCTGTCGAGCGGCTTCGGCCTGAGTCAGAGAGAAGGTGCTTAGATAATTTTGATAGGCCCTTGCGCGCTCTATAGGATTGAGGTCTGCCCGGTGTATATTCTCGACTAACGCCCATTCATGCAATTGTTCATCGCTTGCCGGGCGAACCAGGGCTGGTATGGTTGTCAGAGAAGCTAACTGGGCGGCACGCAAGCGGCGTTCGCCGGCGATTAGCTGGTAACCGGACGCCGTGGGGCGGACGATAATCGGCTGAATTATACCATTGGCCCTGATAGACTCGGCCAAATCCCCCAGCTCCTGCTCATCCCATACCGTTCGTACCTGATAAGGATTCGGCGATATGGCGTCAATGTTGACTTCCTGAAGGCAATCGCGTAAATCTTTGTCTGGCGGGAACTTAGCGATGACTGCAGGATTGGGCAGCAGTTGTTCTGCTTCCACACCATCTGATGTTATCGGACCTAAAAGCGACTGAAGCCCCCTGCCGAGATGTTTTGGTTTTTCTCTTTTTTTGTTAGCCATGTAAATGCTCCTTCACAGATTATATTTGCAAATCCTATTTCCGTTCCTGCTCTAAGCTGGCGTTTAGGCGTTGACCCAAATAATATTTCGGAATTTTTGCTGAAAATTCTGTAGCTTTGTCAGAGTAAAAAAGTTTTTTTCCCAATAATGTTTCACGTGAAACAACGAGTAATATGATTCGGTGATCGAAAAGGTAGAGGGAGAATATCTCAAAATCAGTGGATTTGCTTCTGATACCAATCAGAAAAAAATGTGTGCGCCCGGCAGTAAACTACAGAATATGCGCAAGGGCCGTTACCGCTTCCTTACGATCGCGGTTCTGTTTTATCGTGGCTCTGCCTTAAAGAAGCGCATATCTTTTTTATGATCGATATAACAGGCGAACACAAAGTGTTACCGGTGAAGAGTCTACCCAAGACCGAAATCCTTAGACGCGCTCGCCGGCATGATCGGCTTATCGCGGGTCAAACATGTTAAAGCTCGCTGAAGGAGTGACGGTCTTGAGATGGTTTTCCAGAGTGGAAGCGGCGTGAATTAGCATCAGGTCTGCGGAAAACTAAACGGTTTAGTTGCGGCCGAAAGTTCATAGAGAGCACAAGTAAGGATATGTTGCCGGTTCTAGACCGTTGTTGCATAATAGCTGTTCGGTAGTCGGCATTAGGCCGATGCGTATTCTTTATGGAAGCATAAGAAAAGCTATTTTAACTGGTAGGGCGTTTGAAGACCAGTCGTGTCCAGAGGGAAGTGTTTCACGTGAAACAACGAAGAAGGAAAATGCAGGGAGTAAAAAAGGTAAAAAAGATGAAAAGGTGGGCAGCGTGAGATTAGTTAGAAGAAAAAACGAAAAGTAATTAAGAAGCAGTACAATATGACAAAATGTTAGTTGCAAATAAGCCAAACAAATAATCGATTAAATTGGCGTATGAATAAACGTTTGGTTTTTTATATATCATAGCTGGTAAGTTAATCAGACCTGTTGCGGTACAACGAACGGTCTGCGGTAATCCCTCGTTAAAAATCTGTTCGCGCGCTTTGAGAACCTTCCAAAGAACATCTCTTTGCTCGAATCCATCTTGAGCCAGGGGCCAAGGACGGCAGGTGTATTCTTGAGGCGTACTCCATTGGCTGCGAGATGACTCTGAAAACGCTCGAAGGCTTCCAGCGAATCTTTGTCTGCCTGGATTACTTCTCTGATCTGCTCATTCGAGGATTCCTTGCCGAGCCGGTGGGAAATGTTGCCCATGTGGCAGAGAGTGGTCGAGAGATGTCCTTCGAGGATATCAGTCCTGATGTCGCTGATTTTTCGGCTGCGCACCGCCTTGATAAAACTTGCCTGAGGTCCGGGGCTGCTTGATTTGAAACGTTTGATTTCCCTGCCGTTATTATTGTAGACCACCAGGCTCTGGAGGTCAACGTAGCCATCCTCGCACTGAACCACGACACCGGTTTTGGCCCCGGGGCCCTGGCGTCCGCTTTGCATTGCCACGCCGGCAGCGCTGATCGCGCGGTAGGTGTCCATTGTCGAGCTGCCTTTCCTGGTCGGCAGGCCTCGTACCTCATATATTATCGGAGCTGGCTCATAGTCGAAAACAGCTATCTGGGTGTTCGGTGTTTCGCCGTCATCGTCATAACCGAAGCGTCCGCCGATGCTCATCACCCGGTTGGGCAATTTGTTTTGGCCCAAAATCCAGCGACAAACGTCCAGTTGGTGTGGGCCGTTGTTGCCGATTTCGCCGCACCCGGTTGCCCATACCCAGTGCCAGTCGTAATGCAATTTTTTGCGCATTAAAGGTCCCATCGGGGCTGGTCCGCACCACAGATTATAGTCCACCGACTCAGGAACTTTCTGCGGCCCATCGACCTTTCCCATACTGCTGCGTCGTTTGTAGCAGAAACCGCGCACAACGACGATATTACCGAGTTGTCCCTGCCGGATGTATCGAACCGCCTCAGTCAGTCCTTCGTCGGAACGGCGGTCAAGGTCGGCCTGCACGATGCGATTATACTTGCGCGCCGCCTCAACCATCTTACGGCCTTCGAAGATATTGTGCGAAACCGGTTTCTCGACGCAGACATCCTTACCGGCTTGGCACGCCCAAATAGTCAGCAGCGCATGCCAGTGATTCGGCGTTGCGGTCGAAACGGCGTCGATGGTCTTATCGGCCAGGAGTTCACGAATATCAACGTAGGCGTCAACCTTTTCATTGCGGGCCTTAAATTCAGCCACTCCTCGGGACAGAACATCTCTATCTACATCACATAGTGCCGCCACCCGTACGCCGGGGATTTTCAGATATGCGTTAATGTGGGTCCTGCCGTGACTGCGAAAACCCGCAACGGCCACACGAATATCGTTGTTCGCTCCTCGCGCGCGGGAAAATGGCCGCGCCAGCGCAATACCAGCGGCTATCGAACTTTTTATAAAATCTCGGCGGCTGATATGTTTCATTGTTAATCTCCTACTATTGTAACTGATTTGTTTACAATATCCGTCTCCTGCCTTTGAACTGTGTGGGTAGTAGAAAAATGATAACAAAGAACCATGCTGCGGTCAATCCCATAATTGAAAGATAATGTTGGGGTTGCATATCTAAGATTAATCTGGTATAAGCATTTGAGTTTCCGCGACTCGACTGAGCTCGCCGAAGCCGAGCCGTAAAAGCGAAGAAGTAAGAGGGCTAATAAGTATGTGAGAGCGAAGATAATGGAAACAGCAGAATTAAAATCAGCGATATTAGCGTTGTCGGCCCGGGTTGAGAAAATCCGGGACTGGCTTTGACTTGTCCAGCAAAAAATCCCAACTGCAAAAGCTTCAGGTACAGATGTCCAAGGCTGGATTCTGGGACAATCCCGATTCAGCTCAATCCGTAGTTTCTCAATTGAGCGCGCTTAAATCAGTAATTGAGCCGGTAGAGGAAATGCAGAACGAGGTTAAAGACCTTCAGGAGCTGTTCCAACTGGCGGCGGCTGAATCGGATGAAGAGGAGTTGAAAGAGTTGGAAGATGATCTGGGCGCACTTGTCAAAAAGTGCGAGCAGATTGAGCTGCAGGGGCTTTTATCGAGGCCCGAAGACATGAAGAATTGCTTCTTCAGTATTCACGCCGGCGCGGGGGGAACGGAGAGCTGCGACTGGGCGAATATGCTGCTACGGATGTACACGCGATATTTTGATGCAAATAAATACAAGTTCCGCCAGCTTGATATTACGCCGGGTGAGGAGGTTGGCGTGCGGTCGGTGACGCTGCGGGTCAGTGGGCCTTTTGTGTTCGGCAAGTTGTCGTGCGAGACCGGCGTGCATCGGCTGGTGCGGATAAGCCCGTTCGATTCACAGAGCAGGCGTCATACGAGTTTTGCAGCGGTGGATTGCATTCCGGAATTTGATGAGGACATTGACGTTGAAATGAACGAAGAGGACCTGCGGATAGACTTTTACCGGGCAAGCGGGCCCGGAGGACAGCATGTAAATAAAGCAAGCTCGGCGGTGCGGATTACACATGAGCCGACCGGCATCGTGGTGCAGTGCCAGAGTGAGAGGAGCCAGCACAGAAACAGGGCTGAGGCGATGAAAGTACTCAAGGGCAGATTGTATATGCTCGAGCGGCAAAAACGCGACGCTGAGCTTGCGAAACTGTACGGCGACAAGGGCGAAATCGCCTGGGGCAGCCAGATACGAAGCTACGTAATGCAGCCTTATCAGATGGTAAAAGACCATCGGACGAATCATCAGACGGGCAATGTGAATGCGGTGCTGGATGGAGAGCTAAACGGATTTATCGAGAGCTATCTGCGGCATCGGGCGAAAACGAAGGGAAAGTAAAAAGTAAAAACTAAAAGGAAAAAGGTTAGGAAGAATGAAGAATATCATCGATGTCGAACTGAAAACGCGGACTGTTGCTCCGGCAAAATGCCGGACAGATTTGCTCGCGGTGGGGCTGTTTTCTGATGTTGAAAAGCTGGATAGATTGAATGCTGAGCTCAATAGCAAACTCGACGGGGCAATTGAGCAATTGATTAAATTAGGCGATTTCAAGGCCAAAGAGGGAACGAATGCAATTGTTTACGGCAACGGCAGAATTGGCGCCAGGAGGGTTCTGCTGGTCGGCCTGGGCGAAAAGAAAAAGGCAACGCTGGATACGGTTCGCAAAGCCGCATCCAATGCGGCAAAAAAGTCAGTTGAAATGAAAGTAGAGACTATAAGTCTGGCGCTGCACAGGGCATTCGGGGGGCGGTTTGATTTGTTGGAGATGGGAAGGGCGGCGGCGGAAGGGACATATTTCGGGAGCTATCGCTATGATGAGTTTGTTACTAAGAGCGAAAACGGGCGAGTGGATTGTCTTAAAGTTGAAATAATCGATTCTGATTCGGCGAAAACGAGAAAGTTAAACAAGGGGCTCTCGAGCGGCCTTGCCATCGGTAAGGCGCAAAGTTACGCGCGGACATTGGCGAATCGGCCGGCCAACGTAATAAATCCAGCCAAGTTGGCGGCTGCCGCACAGCAGTTGGCTCGTGGTTTAAAGAGGTTAAGCTGTACTGTTTTTGACGAAAAGCAGTTGGCTGCAAAGGGTATGGGCGGGGTGCTCGCGGTCGGCTCAGGTTCGCAAAATAAGCCGAGATTTATCGTTTTGAAATATAGTCCGGCGGGCAGAACCATAAGTCGTCAGCCAACGGTGGCGCTGGTGGGCAAAGCGATAACTTTCGATTCCGGCGGGATAAGCATTAAGCCGGCAGAGAAAATGAATGAGATGAAATTAGACAAAACCGGCGGGATTACGGTGTTAGCGACGATGAAGGCGGTGGCGGAGCTGGGACTGCCGGTCAACGTTTACGGGATAATTCCGTCGGCGGAGAATCTGCCGAGCGGTACAAGCTATCGGCCGGGCGACATTATCACAACCTTTAGCGGCAAAACCGTTGAAGTGCAGAATACCGACGCTGAAGGCCGGATGATACTGTGCGATGCTCTTAGCTATGCTGTCAAGCAAAACTGTAGCATCATCATTGATATAGCAACGCTGACCGGTGCCTGCAGGGTCGCCCTCGGTCAATATATGGCTGGTTTGATGGGCAACGATGAGAGACTGATAAAACAATTGCAAAGAGCGGCAGAGGACAGCGGCGAAAAGCTCTGGCCCATGCCCAGCGGCGATGAATATGCCGAAGAGATGAAGAGCAAGATAGCCGACCTGAAGAATATCGGCAGCAAATGGGGCGGTGCCTGTACGGCAGCAGCTTTTTTGAGGCAGTTTGTGGGTGATGCGAAATGGGCACATCTGGATATTGCCGGGACGGAAATGTTTGAAAAAGGCACGGAGTTTGCGGTAGCGGGCTCAAGCGGATTTGGTGTGCGCCTGCTTACTACTTATCTTATGAATTTAGCGGGGAAGAAAACCTGAATCGAAGCGAGCAGTTAAAGGCGCAGGTTAGATGCCGGTCAATTAATAGTTATAGTCGTAGGTCAAAGAAATGGCTAAAAAACACAAAGAGATAGATACCGAAAAAATCAAAAAAGCGGTCAGGGAAATACTTTTAGCGGTTAGTGAAGATACCGAGCGTGAGGGGTTAAAGAGGACGCCCGAGCGGGTGGCGAAAATGTACGTTGAACTTTTGGGCGGAATGCAAGAGGACCCTAAGAGGCATCTTCGCAGTGTCTTTACCGAAAACTATGACGAAATTGTTCTGCTGCGTGACATACCCTTTTACAGCGTTTGTGAGCATCATTTGATGCCGTTCATCGGATCGGCTCATGTTGCGTATCTGCCATCTGGGGCGGTGCTCGGGGTCAGCAAGCTGGCCCGTATTGTGGATTGTTTTGCCCGCCGACTGCAGACCCAGGAAAGGCTTACATACCAGATAGCTGATTTTATAATGGACAGTTTAAAGCCGCAGGGCGTTACAGTGGTGCTGGAGGCTTCACATAGTTGTATGACCATTCGCGGTATAAAGAAGCCCGGCTCGATAATGGTGACATCGGCACTTCGCGGAATATTTAAGAGAGACCCGAAAAGCCGAAATGAAGTCCTGAGCCTGATGCACAACGGCAAGAAATAAAAGGTTTTGTTTATGCATAAACTGGCCAGGCAGGTGCGGTTTTCGATTAATCCTTTTTTGCCGAAGTGCTTTGAGGGCTTTAATTCATTTGTATCCAAGCCGGCGGGTGAAGGATTATCGATATTTTTCGAATTGTCTGTCGAAGTGGTCGGTGAGGTCGAGCCGGCTACGGGTTTTGTTGTTAATGTAACTGATATTGACAGGAGCGTTCGCGAATTCGCGGTGCCTGTTTTTGTCGAGCGAATAGGACGAAATTTTCGCCGGGCCGAGCATATCGGATTCTTTGCAATCGCTGAGCTTTTAAAATCGTGCTGGAGCCGATTGGCCGATAAGTTTGGGACAGCGCAACTTGGCAAATTGAGTTTGAAGCTGAATCCTTTCAGGAAAGTGAGCATAGATTCGAAGGATTTGGACATGGTTTATTTTAGCGAGAAATTTGAATTTGCAGCGACGCATAAGCTCTGGAACGACGATTTTTCCAAGCAACGCAATCTTGAAGTCTTCGGAAAATGCGCAAACCCCGCCGGCCACGGACACAATTATGTCGTTGAGGTTACGATAAAGATGCCCGAGAGCGAAAACGGCTTTTGTATTGGCGATTTTGAAAAAATAGTAGACGGTGAGCTTATAAGAGTGGTTGACCATAAGAATTTAAATGCCGATGTTGACCTGTTCAGCAAGACCAATCCCACCGTTGAAAATATCACGGCCTTTGCGTGGAATAAACTCGTGGGCAAATTCGGCGAGGCGGAACTGCATTGTGTTACCGTATGGGAAACCGATAAGACGTATTGCTCATATTACGGCCAAAGTGATAGCGGATAGTGACTGAGAGCCGACAGATAACCAGACATAAACTGACAAGCGGGGCGTTGCTGTTTACAGCATCATTTTTATTATACAGTCTGGCAAGTCCCGGCAATCTTCCGGGCGATACGGAGCTGCGCTGGTCGGTTTCCCGGCAGATTCTTCGCAGCGGAGGTTTTTCACTGGAGGCCGCTGCCCAGACGCGCAATTGTGCCGTCGGTGTGGACGGCAAGCGTTACGCAGTTTCCGGCCTTGGGCAGTCGCTGGCCCTGCTGCCTTTTGCCGGGCTTGGCCTAATCCTCGAGAAGGTTACGCCGATCAGTTCTGATGTATCGGATTTGCTGGCGCAGTTTCTGGCTTCGGTAATCCTTTTTCCGGCGGTGGGGGCGGCGGCGGTCTGGATTTTTTATCGCCTGATACTTTCATTGGGCTTCGGCGAAAAGGCTTCGCTTATTGCTGCAGCGGTACTGGGTTTCGCCACGATGCACTTTCATTATTCGGTGAATACGCAAGAGCAGACACAGATAGCCCTGCTGTTGGTCCTTGCGATGTTATTCATGGTCAAGTACTATCAGCATCGGCGCGTTGTTTACATATGGCTGTTTTGCGTGGTGCTGGGGATTTGTTTTCTCTTCCGGCCCTCGTCAGCGTCTGTAGTTCTACCCATATATCTGGTGGTGGTCGGCGGTGACATATTTGTTTCAGAAAAAACGTTATGGGCCAGGCAGGTGGGCAAATGGCTGGCAGCAGGTGTTTGCGGAATGGGTAGTTTCCTTGCCCTTCTGGGTTGGTATAACTATGTCCGGTTTGGCAGTGTCTTTGAGAGCGGCTATGGGCTATCTACGGCTACGTCGCTGGGCGGCCACGGGCTGTTTGAAAGTTCACCTTTGCCAACTCTGGCGGCGATGTTGTTTAGTCCGGGAAAGAGCATATTCCTCTACAATCCGGTTCTTTTGCTCTTTCCGCTCTGCATCTATGGTTTTTACCGGCGGCATAAGGTAGTGGCCCTTGCTATTACAGCGGCGATTGTAAGCAATTTTGTGTTTCACAGTTTTTTCACGGCCTGGGCCGGTGATTATGCCTGGTCAATCAGGTATCAGGTGCCGGTGCTGCCGTTCTTGATTCTGCCGATGGTGGTTTTGTTCGGCACACCCGCGAAAGCCATACCGAAGATTTTAGTCATATCCTTGATATCGATAAGCTGCGTCTTGCAGTTGGCATCAGTGGTATACAATTTCAATCTTGAGTTTGTGCAAAATCCCAATCATCATGTGATTGCCGGCGATTATGTCTGGGACTGGTCGCAGTCGCATTTGCGGAAGCGATTTGAAAATATTATCGGACACATAGCCGGCAAGCGCGACTTTAGCTCCGTGAAGGTGACAGATGCCGAGCCGATGCTGCTGAAATTCAATCATAGTGAGCAATCCGTGCGAGATGCTTATGGCGTAAATTTCTTCCCCTTTAAGGCCAACAGGATGCTGGCTTCAGAGAAAAAGAAGCTGTTTTATCCACTATTGTGTCTCTGGCTTGCTTTGTTGGTGGGTTTTTGTGTGGCGGTGTCCAGAGTAAGGCATATCGGCAATTCTGTGGTTATCAGCTAAGCAAGATGCCGTAATCCGGCAGGTATATTAGGGATTACGAACTTGTCAGACTTTAAGGACGTATAGTTTTTTAACGTAAAATCGGCTATTGAGCACGCGCCGGGGGTCCGGCCTGTTAAGACCAACGGCTGCTTCGGGGATCCCCGTCTTTACTAAAGCTATGTTCTTTACTTGCCGATACTTATGGTGTAAAAAGACTGTCGGTCCAATCCGCATATTCTGACCGCCGAAAATAGTTTCCGCAGAAAAGTTTGGTGTGGCAGCGAGGCTGTATTTGTTTTTTTGCGCAGCCGACGGGGACGGAGTCCGGTAAAATTGATTATTGGTTATTACTCTTACGGATAGAAAGTTTTTTCATGGGGCTTATATGAAGGTATTAATTACAGGCGGAGCAGGTTTTATCGGTTCTCATCTGGCGGAGCGGCTGCTCAAAGATGGTAACAAGGTGGTCGTTATCGATAATCTCAGCACCGGCAGTTTGAAGAATATTGAAGGTTTCAAAGGACATTGCGGCTTTGAGTTTGTTGAAGGTGACGTCCGCCATGCCGAACTGTTGGAACCTCTGGTAGAGCAGAGTGAAGCAGTTTTTCATCTGGCTGCGGCGGTTGGTGTCAAGCTGATTGCTGATAAGCCAGTGCACACGATAGAGACCAATATCGGCGGCACTGAAACGGTGCTGGATGTGGCCAATAAGTTCGGCAAAAAAATCCTGATTGCTTCAAGCAGTGAAGTCTACGGCAAAAGCGATGTGGTTCCCTTTTGTGAAGATGACGATCTTGTCCTCGGCAGCACAAGTTTATCCCGATGGTCGTACGCATGCAGTAAGGCGATAGACGAATTTTTAGGCCTGGCCTTTTATCAGCAATATGGGTTGGGCGTGGTAATCGCTAGGTTCTTTAATACAATCGGCCCGAGGCAGACAGGTCAGTACGGGATGGTCGTGCCTCGTTTCGTTCAATGGGCGTTAAGCAACGAGCCGATCATGATATATGGTACAGGCCAACAAAGGCGGTGTTTTTGTTATGTGGCCGACCTTGTTGAAGCGGTCATCAGATTGATGAGTTGCGAGCAGGCGGCAGGGAAGGTATATAACATCGGTTCAGCAGAGGAGATTACCATCGAAAACCTTGCTGATAAAATTATCGAAATGACCGGCAGCAAGAGCAGGAAGGAATTTGTGGCCTACGAGGATGCTTATGGCAGACCCATTGAGGATATGATGCGGCGGGTACCGAGTCTGGAGCGAATCAAAAAGACAATCGACTGGGAACCAAAAACGGGGCTGACAGAAACGTTGCAGGTGATAATTGATAACGAAAAACTTAAAACGAAAAATGTAAAATCATAATATTATTTGCGCTTTTCACTATTGAGTTAAAAGGGTGAGACATTATGAAAAAGGGATTGGTTACCGGTGTTACAGGACAGGATGGCTCGTATCTTATAGAGCTGCTGTTGGAAAAAGGCTACCAGGTCTGGGGTATTATGCGGCGAAGTTCATCGTTTCACACAGGCAGGATTGACCATTTGTATAAAGACCCGCACGAGCATCCACGACTCAGACTGGTTTACGGAGATTTGACCGACGGCGGTAACCTGTCAATGATTATTAACGAGATTGAGCCGGACGAGGTTTATAATTTAGGCGCGCAAAGCCATGTTCGTGTAAGTTTTGATATGCCTATTTACACGGTCGATGCCGATGCTCTTGGGACGCTTCGGCTGCTCGAGGCGATTCGTTCCTGCAGTAAGCCGGCGAAGTTTTATCAGGCCTCCAGCAGCGAGATGTACGGAAAGGCAGTCGAAACTCCGCAAACGGAGAAGACACCGTTTTATCCGCGAAGTCCGTATGGTTGCGCGAAGGCGTACAGCTTTTGGCAGACGGTGAACTATCGGGAAGCTTACGGTTTGTTTGCATGTAACGGAATTTTGTTTAATCACGAGTCGCCGAGGCGCGGCGAGAC
>CAYGBH010000066.1:0-13591 GCA_964348055.1 uncultured Pirellulales bacterium | reverse complement strand
TTACAGGATGTTGCATTGATTTTTCAATGCAACCGACGGGGACGAAGTGTAGCTGGAGGAATTTAGATGGTGACTTATCCAAATCGCAAAGGCCTGTCATTAATACGCAACACAGCAGCAATAGGATTCGGATATTGGGGAAGGAATCTTGCAAGGAACTTTCATGATCTCGGTGCTTTGGGCCTTATTTGCGATACCAATCCGGCGAAAGAACAACTGGTAAAAGAGAAGTACCCTGACGTCGACTTTTGTTCAACACTTGAGTCTGTGCTTAGTGAAGATCAGATAAAGGCTGTTACAATCGCCACACCTGCTGTTACCCACTTTGCCGTTGCCAAAGCAGCTCTCGAGGCTGGAAAAGATGTTTTTATTGAAAAGCCTTTGGCTCTAAACACCAAGGAAGGTGAAGCACTCATCAGCTTAGCTTCGGAAAATAAAAGAATACTGATGGTCGGTCACATTTTGCTCTACCATCCAGCAGTGATTAAATGTCGTGAACTTGTCAGCAAGGGGGAGCTTGGAAGGATTCAATATCTGTACTCCAACCGGCTAAACATGGGTAAGATCCGTACCGAAGAGAATATTCTCTGGAGCTTTGCTCCACATGATATCTCCCTTATGTTGTGGCTTCTGAATGAGGAACCATGTGCAGTTTCTTGTCACGGTGCCAATTATTTGAATCAGAATGTTTCCGACGTTACAATGAGCCAGTTTGTCTTCCCCAGTGGTGTCCAGGCGCACATTTTCGTTAGCTGGCTCCATCCATTTAAAGAACAGCGGCTGGTCGTTGTCGGGTCAGACAAGATGGCTGTTTTTGACGATATGGCAGAGAACAAATTAGTTCTTTACCCACACCAGATAAATTGGAAAAATAGAATCCCAATAGCTGTTAAAGCAGAAGCCGAGCCAGTTCCCATTGAAATAGTAGAGCCACTTCGGGCCGAGTGTGAACATTTCCTCGAATGTGTTAAATCACGAAAGCAACCTCGCAGCAATGGAGAAGAAGGGTTGCGAGTACTCAGGCTCTTGCGAAAGTGTCAGGAGTCAATGGAGAGCAACTGCCTCGTTAGAGTGACAAAGCCCACGGCAGCTTTAGAAGAAAAGCCCTATTTTATCCATGAAACTGCCTGTGTGGACGAGGGCTGTGAAATCGGCAAAGGCACAAAGATCTGGCATTTTTCCCACATAATGAAGGACGCTAAAATTGGGGAAGACTGTATATTAGGCCAGAATGTCAATATCGCCGGCGGGGTTGTCATTGGCAAGAATGTCAAAATTCAAAATAACGTTTCTGTTTATACGGGTGCAATCATTGAGGATGATGTTTTTTTGGGGCCTAGTTGTGTTTTGACAAATGTTACAAATCCGCGGTCACAGGTTGTTCGCCATGAGCTTTACGAAAAAACAATCTTTCACCGGGGAACGACTATTGGAGCAAATGCAACGATTGTTTGTGGCATTGAGCTTGGACGCTACTCGTTCGTTGCCGCCGGTGCGGTAGTGGCTAGGGATATTCCAGATTATGCGTTAGTAAGGGGTGTTCCTGCAAGACAGGTGGGGTGGATAAGTCGGCACGGTATTCCGCTGCCACAACCAAATGCTGAGGGTATTATGGTTTGCCCAGAGAGCGGATATCGTTATAAGGAAATTGAGCAGGGGGTAGTAAGGTGTCTGGATCTTGATGAGGACGCTCCCTTGCCACCAGAAAAAGCGGTGGGCCGAGTTTCATACCATGATCTTAAGAGAGAGAAACAACCATCTTCACAGCAATAGGAGAACAAATATGCAGGTGCCTCTATTAGATTTGAAAGCACAATATGCGCTCATAAGAAATGAGGTATTAGAGGCTGTTTCGGAAGTTCTTGAATCGCAGCGGTGCATAGGAGGTCCGAAGGTTATTGAACTGGAGGAAAAAATAGCCGCCTTAAGTGGCTGCAAATACGCGGTGGGTACTTCAAGTGGTACCGATGCTATATTAAACAGTCTGATGAGCTTGGATATCGGTCCGGGTGATGAGGTTATTACTACGCCATTTACTTTCTTTGCTACAGTCGGCTGTATTGCCCGTACTGGTGCCAAGCCGGTATTTGTGGATATTGACCCGAAAACGTATAACATTAATCCTGGCCTTATAGAGCAGGCAATTACTAAAAAAACCAGGGCGATTATGCCTGTGCACCTATTTGGCCAGATGGCTGATATGGACCCGATTGTAGAAGTCGGCAACAAATATAATCTTGCAGTTATCGAAGACGCAGCACAATCGATTACAAGCACCTATAAAGACAAAAAGGCCGGAAGTATTGGGGAGGTCGGCTGCTTTAGCTTCTTCCCCAGCAAGAATCTCGGCGCTGCGGGCGATGGCGGTATGGTCGTTACCAACGACGAAGATTTGTACAATCGGCTTAAAATAATGCGTAACCACGGAGCCAATCCGAAATATTATCACAAATTCGTTGGGGGCAACTTCCGTCTCGACCCAATCCAGGCGGCAGTTCTTTTGGTCAAACTGTCTTATCTGGATAGTTGGACCGAAGCTCGTCGGCGAAACGCAGCTTTTTATGATGAGAAGTTTGTAGGTACAGTAGTCGAGACACCATATATAAGCCCAAACTGTGTAAGCGTATATAATCAGTATATAATCAGGATTCCTAAAAGGAACGAGTTGGCTGTCTATCTTAGAGAAAAAGGCGTTGGCTGTGAGATATATTACCCGCATCCAATGCACTTGCAAGAATGCTTCGCACATTTGGGCTACAGACCAGGCGATCTCCCCGAAGCAGAAAAGGCAGCGAAGCAAGTTCTGGCTATTCCAATTTATCCGGAAATAACAGAGGAGATGAAAAACTACGTGGTGGACTCTGTCCTATACCAAATCTCGAACGAACGATAAAAACATATTAGTATTAACAATTCACATCACTCAAATAATAGAACAACACAATAGCAAAGTAAATTATCTATGAGAGAAGTCACATTACAGGGTAAGCAGATTTTTATTACTGGTGGTGCTGGATTCATTGGCTCCACACTTATTGGGCGTCTGATCGCAGATAATAAGATTATCGTCTACGATAATTTTCGACGGGATGCGCTCAGTGGTAAACCTTATAGTTCACACTCGAATCTCCAGACGGTCAAGGGAGATATACTGAACTATTCCGCCCTAAGGAGCGCGATGGCTGGCGCACAAATCGTGGTCCACTGTGCAGCCATCGCGGGTATAGATACAGTAAAAATAAGACCGACGGAGACGATGCGCGTCAATATGGTTGGGACGGCCAACGTCCTGGAGGCCGCGAAGGATTTGCCGGAACTCGTGCGTCTCGTGGATTTCTCAACCAGCGAAGTCTTCGGGGGATCGGCATTTCGTGCCGAGGAGAATCACACAACACATATAGGGGCAGTTGGCGAGGCGCGGTGGACCTATGCCGTCAGCAAACTTGCCGGCGAGCATCTGGCAAAAGCATACCATGAGGAATTCGGTATGCCCATTGTAACATTAAGGCCTTTCAACATCTACGGCCCTGGCCAGGTGGGTGAAGGTGCGATTAAGGTGTTCATCGAGCAAGCCCTAAAGAACGAGATGATCCAAATCCACGGTGATGGAAATCAAATCAGGGCTTGGTGTTACATTGATGATTTTATTGATGGGCTGCTTCTGGCTATGACTCATCCGAAGGCGATAGGAGAATCCCTAAACATCGGTAATGCACGCGCTGTTGTAACAATCTATGGACTTGCCCAGACGATCATACGGGTATTGGGCTCACAATCAACGATTATTTTTACGAGAAAGGACTATGCTGACGTGGAGCTGCGTGTTCCCAGCGTGGCTAAATCAAAGAAGTTGCTTGGTTTTGAGGCTAAGATTGATTTAGAAGAGGGTATCCGGCGTACTGCCGAGTATTTCAAGGAGCTAATGGAATGACGAAAATTCGGATTCCACTTACCCAGCCGTCATTCGACGAACGCGAAATTGAAGCAGTCCACCGCGTACTTACTAGTTGCTGGGTTGTCCAAGGCCCTGAAGTTGAAGCGTTTGAAAATGCTATTGCCCGAATGCATAAGACCCGGCACTGTATTGCCGTTTCTTCGGGAACAGCTGCACTGCATATTTGCTACCTTGCACTTGGTATTGGACTAGGAGATGCAGTATTTGTCCCCAGTTTTGCATGGCCTTCGGCTGCCAATATGGCGATGGTTGTGGGCGCTCGCCCGGTATTCGTTGATGTTCTTCCCGATACATACAACATTGACCCGGCTGACCTTTGGAAAAGGATACAGGAGTGTATTAGGTGGAAGTGGGGTACTCCTCGTGCAGTTATCCCGGTTCATGAATTTGGCCTGGCGGCTAATATGGACTCCGTTCTTAAAATTGCACAAGAATACAATATGGAAGTTATTGAGGATGCTGCGTGTGCTCTGGGGGCAACTTATAAAGGCAAGCCGGTCGGTGAGTTTGGCAAAATGGGCATTTTCAGCTTTCATCCGAGAAAAGCGGTGACGACCGGCGAAGGAGGTGCTATAATCACAAACGATGGCTCTTTAGCCGAAAAGTGCCGCATGTGGCGAAATCACGGCCAAGTCTTTGAGAACGGGGAGCGTAACTTTCAGGTTGCGGGCTTAAATTACCGTATGACGGAAATACAAGCTGCAATAGGGCAGGTTCAACTGGAGAAGTTTCCTGAAATCTTAAACAGGCGCAGAGAAATCGCCTCACAGTATCTAAGAGGTCTCGCCGATTGTCCGGGGATAAGCCTTCCAGCAAATGATCCGGAGCATACCTGGCAAACATTTATGATTGTTCTGAATAAGGAAAAGGATCGCAGCTTTGTGATAAACAAACTGGGAGAAAATGGGTTTTGTGCTGGCGCTGGTTCGGTAGCGGGACATTGCATGCACATTTATCGTAAAAGCTTCGGATACGAAGCAAAAGACTTACCTATCTCGGACATGCTTAGCTTTCAGGGCCTGGCATTGCCTTTGTATGAGGGGCTATCTGAGCAGCATCGGGAGGAAGTAGCGCGACGTTTGCAAGAAACAGTGTGAATCGGTTGAGTTATCATGACATACCTCGATGTTAAGTACAAAGCGATTGAAACATTGCGTAAGGGTGGTATTGCCAATCCGACACGTTTGGTGAAGTTGATCAACAATGCTATCACTTTTCTACGACTTGACTTATCCGGATTGACTGTATTGACTGAGGCGGCAAGCGGGCCTTATGTTGCAACCCCGGTCATTGCGGCTGTGGCTGGGGCAAAACGCGTATTAGCTTTGACTTCTGATTCAGACTATGCCAGTGCTGAGGTTGTGATTGCTCAAACCCGAGCTTTGGAAGCTCTATGTGGTGTAGAAGGTAGTGTAGATATTTATACGGAACGTTCGCCCGATCTGTTTAGCCAAGCTGATATCGTAACAAACCTGGGATTTGTACGCCCAATTGATGCTGAAGTTGTTGGGAAAATGAAACGGAGGGCGGTAGTACCATTAATGTGCGAGGCATGGGAGTTTCGGAAAGGTGATGTTGACTTAGAAGCGTGTAGAGAAAAGGGGATCATTGTAATGGCAACCAATGAGGATTACCCGGGGCTAAACGTTTTCGATTATATCGGTTGGCTCTGCATGAAGATGCTTTTTGAAGCGCAGATTGAGATCCATAAAAGCCAAATTTTGCTAATTAGTAGCGATAAATTCGGCAAAGTGATTTGCAAGCAGTTAAAACAAGCAGGCGCCAAAGTTCGCCTGGTATTCACCCTAAATGAAGTTTCAAGGCAGGATTTGGCGCTGTTTGATGCACTTGTTGTTTGTGATTATAGTCGTCGTGACCAGATTATTGGTCCGAGCGGCGACATCAGTGCACCAGAATTGGCTGGCATTGCTCCACACTCCACCGTCATCCAATTCGCCGGCCGGATTGATGTGCAGGGACTGCGTCAGACAGGCCTCTTTGTATATCCTGCTTATAGCTTAGATTCGCAGAGGATGGCAATGACTTTGGGAGAGTTGGGTCCTCGCTCAGTTGTAGAGTTGCACACAGCAGGCATGAAAGTTGGAGAGTTGATGTGGCATAAGCGGCAGGCGGTACAAAATGCTCAGCAGGTAGAGAGTGTACTAGAGGCGGAGCATCCTTTATGCCAACGGTTACCAGACGGGAGTTGATTAATGTTGACCAAGATACTCAGTTGTTAGTCCATGATGATATACTGGAGTTGTCCCAGTTTTGGATAGTGGAGTTAACTGCATTTCCAGCTTTTCATTAAGAGGAGATTTAGTGATCCATGGCAATTGATATCAAGCACTATATAGATTCGGAAGCAGTATGGGATCAATTCGTGGGATCGTCTAACGAAAGTACAATTTTTCATCGTCTCGATTTTCTCAGGTACCACGGCGAAAGATTTCGGCACCAGGAGCATCACCTGGCATGGTACAAAGGAGAAACACTTTTTGGTCTTATGCCTATGGCTATCTTCGACGGAGAACACGGGGCAGTTGCCAGGTCACCCTATGGGGCGAGTTATGGCGGCCCAGTGTTTCAAAAGCTGCTTAACTACGCAGATAGTCACCGGATTGTTAGCAGTTTATTGAATTACCTAGCTGAACTCAAGGTTGCTACATGCACGCTGACGTTGCCCATCCCATGCTTTTACGAGAAATATAGCGATACATTCCGACTGGTGCTGTTTGAACATGGTTTTCGCTGTACAAACCGTGACATCTCCAGCGTTGTATGTCTTAACGTTGGGAAGCCGGTCGGTGAGATGATGACGTCTCGCGCGCGCAACATGGCACGCAAAGCACGCAAAGCGGGTGTTACGACCAAACTCCATGGCAGTGTGGCCGAATTCTGGGAGGTAATGAAAAAGACTTTTGCGAAACTCGACAAGAGACCCACGCATACACTTGAAGAATTTCGATGGTTATGCGGTCATTTGCCAAAGCAGGTCTATGTGGATGTCGCCTATATTGAGGGAGAACCAGTAGCAGGAATAGGTTTCTTTGTCATCAATGACAGAGTCAACAGCTCCTTTTATCTCTGTCAAGATCCCCAAAAGCAACAGTTGCAGGCGTTGAGTTTGCTCATACATGAAGCCTTAAAACGAGCCCAACGCGACGGCTTTAGCTGGTTTGACTTTGGAACCTCATCGGTCAACATGCAAGGACGAGAAAACATCTTTCGCTTTAAGGAAAGTTTTGGTGCAATTGGCCTCTTCCGCGAGACTTATACGTGGCGTTACCCTGGTCTCGAAGAAGCGTTTCCCGGATGAGCCACATTCTTTTCTGTGAGCATCCTAAAGAGTTTAGCGCACAGAAGATAGGTATGAATAGATATGCGCGAACCTGAAAGAACCACCGAGTATCGTAAAGACCCTGAGCAGGAACAGCAATTGAAGAACTTGAATGCTTTGCTTGCTCCCCTTGAAGAGGGTCTAATATCGACGTTTGATAAACTCCGGTTCCCTGTGGTGTTTATCGTAGGGGCGCCAAGAAGCGGTACCACTCTTCTTGCGCAGATTTTGTCCCAAACGGCCTTATTCTCATATGTCAGCAATTTTGTCGCTAGGTTTTGGATGGCCCCTTATATTGGAACCCTGATTGAGGATAGCCTGGGGATTCATAAATCGGAATCCCATGAACCCTTTGTTTCAAGGTTTGGGGTTACCAAAAGCTGGACTGGGCCTCATGAGTTTGGCTATTTTTGGTCTCGATGGTTTCACTTCAACGAAACTCACAAGCTCACAATTAGAGCATTGGGCGAGATAGATCGGCACACACTATTAAAGGAACTCGCTGCTATAGAAAGCGTCTATAATAAGCCCCTATTCTTCAAGAACTTGACCTGTGGACTGCAAATGGCTTTTCTCGGCGAGCTTATTGAGAAATCGCTCTTTGTGCTCTGTCATCGGCACCCTGTCTATAATATGCAGTCCCTAATGATGGCCCGCAAAAGTATATTCGGAGATAGGCATCATTGGTGCTCACTTCGTCCGAAAGAGTATCCCGAACTGCTATCCCTCTCGCCTTATGAGCAGGTGGCGGGCCAAGTATACTATACTTTGAAGGATGTTGAAGCAAATTCCTCGTCCCTTGGTCCTGATCGATTTCTGGAAATACGGTATGAAGACCTTTGCTCTCAGCCGAGGGTCGAACTCAACAAAATACTAGATGTGCTAAGAAAACATGGAGTTAGTATCAACCCAAAGCCAGATGCGATCCCGGAGCAATTTAACTCAACAAACAACCAACGAGTGAGCGATGAGGAATTTCAACAGCTTTATTCGGCTGCTATAAAGTTTTTTAACGAACGCCAAATTGTATCGTAAGGTTCGGAATTGTCGTACGATTCGACAGGTCGGCACGAATGAAAGTTCTTCATCTTCCGAGTAATATTGCATCACAGGCTTCCGTGATAGTCGGTGATGTACAAGTTAGCTACAATGTGGGTAGTAGAGATGTCAAACTGGGGTGAACGAATTTAAGAATGGCCAAGTCAGAAGAATTAAAAGGGAAAACATTGCCAAGCCAGCGGCGGCCTTCGCTGTTGGTCGGCGCTTTAAGCAATTGGGCACCATTGGGCATTAACATCGTGATTACTTTCCTGCTTTGGCCTTTTCTGATCAGCCACCTTGGCGAAGCGCGGTTTGGGATTTGGGCCCTCGCGGGGTCTTTCATAGGTTATTTTGGCCTGCTTAAGCTGAGTGTCGGCTCTAGCATAATGCGCTATGTTCCCTTTTATATCGGCCGCAGCGATCACAGAGCTGCCAGCGAAATGGTCACGAGCGCCCTGGCAATGTTCTTGTTGGTCGCGTCAATCATTTTCGCGTTCTCGATGTTGATGGCAGAGCCGATCGCCCGCTTCTACGAAGGCGGACCGGAATTTGCCACTCTTATCAGGATACTGGGCTTGGCAGCGGCCATCGAGTGTCCCATGCGAATCTTCGATGCGAGCTTGAGAGCCCAGGAGAGGTGGGTTGAGGCCAATTCCATAATGATTGCTTCGGCAGTAGCGCGTGCGCTGGGGCTTGCGGGTTGTATCTACTTTGGCTACGGTTTGGTCCACATGGGCTACATCGTGCTGTCGGTTAGGATATTCGCCTTGGTCTTTACTACCATAGTCTTTTTTCGCCTCTGCCCGACAATTCATTTGCATGTGTCGATGGTAAAGTTGTCGCGGATCCGCGAACTTGTTTTCTTTGGTGCGCTGACAGTCGTTGCTACAATGGCGTACAGCCTGTGGATTCCAAGTCACAAGCTGATTGTTGGAAAAATAGCCTCACTTGAGGCAGTTACCGTTTACGCAATAGCGGTTATGCTTATAGACCGTGTCAGACGTATTGTGTGGGCCCCCCTACAGGTGTCCTGGCCCAGGTTTGCCCTTCTTGATGGAGAGAACAATCATGGAGAAGTGGTACATTTCTTTAACCGAGCAACACGTTATGGTACGATTCTTGCTGCCGGAGTTATCCTTCTCGTCCTGGTAGCAGGACCTACGTTTATTAGGCTCTGGGTACAGATAGAAGGTATTGAAGCAGCTTGCGCTGTGCTAATTATCTTGGGCATTGGTTGCTTAGTCGATAGCTCACTGTTTGTCAATGGTTCGTTTCTGGCTGCTACGGGTCACCAGCAGGCACGCGCCATATTTGCAGGTATTGAATGGGCTTTAGGACTCACTGTGAGTATATTAATCGGTCTGCAGATGGGAATGGTTGGAGTAGCAATAGGCTTTGTAGTTTCAGTGACCTTGGTGCGAGGTTTAGTATGTGCCTGGTACATCTGTCATCTTCTGGGGATTAGCCCTTTCGGATACTATGTTGAGTGCCTCCTGCGGCCTTGGCTGATCACAGGATTGACAGCTATTGTAGTATACTACAGTGGAATTCTAGAACACGTGCGAAATTGGCCATCTTTGATAGCGTTTGCAATAGTGGTTGGGTGTGTATATGCTTTGACTGCATACACTATTGCAATGTCTCCTGAAGAAAAGGTGAAAATGCTGGGCATTATACGTAAGCTATTGGCCCGTGTACCTTTTGTAGCTGATGTTAATAAATAAAACCACATTTGAGAGTTCTTAGCGCTGGAACATAGGGCGGGTTTTTATGGAAATGTGATAACCGCCGGAAGGTGAGACAGAAGATGAAGATAGATTTGCTTTTCCTGAGTTGCAACAGGCTACACTACACGAAGTTGTCGCTACCCGCTCTGTTATCAGACCCAACAGAAGAATTCTCACTAACTATTTGGGACAACGCCTCAACGGATGGAACTAAAGAGTATCTATCTTCGGTGGAAGACCCACGAATCGTCAAAAAGGTTTTTGCGCGCGAGAATATAGGCGGCTTTCGTGCTATCAAAGAGGGTTGGAGTAATTCAACCGCCGATCTTGTAGGGGCAGTGGCCGATGACTTTCTGGTCACCCCTGGCTGGACTCGGATTCTTGGCCAGGCACATGCCGATGTGCCAGAATTCGGAAAAGTCTCGTGCTGGCATCTTGGTCCAGAATTTTTTGATGAAAAGAGGGCACGCCATAAGATACAAAGTTTTGAGAAACACCGGGTACTTCGACATCCCTGGACTGACGGGTGCGGTTTGGTGAAGCTCAAAGCGTTGAAAGAAGTGGGCTTTGAAGGTACGGGGGGCGCCGTTAACATACAGATGTCGCTCAGAGGCTACGTTAATGGATTTTATTTCCCCTTAGTCTTTGTCGAACACATGGCTTACCCCTGGGCCGAACACTACGCCTTCTCTGGCAGACTCGAGGAGGGCGTTGAAAAGAGTGTTACGTATAAAAAACTCGGAATACGTACTCTCGAAGACGCAAAGGCTTGGCATCAGGTTGTTGTGCGGAACATTCTCGATGGTCCATGGGAGGCCAAGTATTACATAGGTTGGCGCGGCACACTTCGCACATTGAAAGGAAAGTGGAGAAGATTGGCGGGGAGAATATAGGATTGAGGAACGAGTTCATCAAAACCGAATGGATGGGTAAAGTTGCACTAAGGCACATCAAGGCAGATCGGATGAATGCTCCGGTTTACAGCGATGGACCAGTCGAAAATGAGTTGTACTACAGGCTCAAATGCAATCCAAATTATGGTACAGGTGATGATCACATAAAATTTCCTTCCTGGGCTCATGGATATCACCTTTCGCCTCTTCGTCAAAATCTACTCAAATGGTTTCCCTTCAGACCCGATGCGAACGTTCTCGAAATCGGCGCTGGATGTGGTGCTCTGACTGGGTTATTGTGCGAAAAACTTAGCAAAGTAACCGCATTAGAATATAGCTATCCACGGGCCCGTGTTATCGCCCAAAGGCATTCGAGATATTCCAACCTTGAGGTAGTGGTTGGCCGCCTACAAGATTACGAGAATGAGGAACAATTTGATTATGTCACGGTAATAGGAGTACTTGAATATGCGGGCACATTTTATGGTGGTAAAATGCCGTATGAATCCTTTTTGGCGAAAGCAAGGAGTTTGCTCAAGTCTGAAGGAACATTAATTTTGGCAATCGAAAACAAAATTGGGCTGAAGTACATATGCGGAGCTCCTGAGGATCATACCGGGCGGATATTCGATTCGCTTTATGACTATCCCTACCCTTGCAAGGTGCGGACCTTTAGCAAAAAGGAATTAACCAGCCTTATGCACGCGGCCGGCTTTTATCATCTGAAATGGTATTATCCGTTGCCGGATTACAAAATGCCACAGGAAGTTCTATCGGAGGAGATCAGCCCGACCGATTTGGATTCTATTTGGCGTTTATTTCCAGCAGTAACACGGGGGTGCGAGCGCAAGGAGATTTTGTCGGAGAAAACATTGGGAAAAACCATTGCACGGGCAGGACTGTTCGGCGAGTTTGCAAACTCATTCCTGGTGGTAGCCCGGACTGAGCAGAAAGAGGAAAAATTCAAATGTCTTCGTTTTCGGGGGGCGAACAAGGTAAGAAAACCGGAATATCAGGCGAATATTAGGGTCTGTGTAAAAGACCAAGAAAAAATTGTTATCAGAAAGGCGGAAAGCTGTAAGGCGAAAGCATTCATCCAAGAAATTACTAAAAAAGAGATTTGGGCCAAGAGTTTCCTTGCGGGAAAAGCAGAAGTGGTAACCGGCCGATTGGACGGCTCCTGTCTGTATTATCCCTATATAGATCTTCCGTCGCTGGAAGATTTGATTGCTAAGGCGATAAAAAATGGAGATCCCAATTCTGGCAAATCTCTCATCGAAGACTACAAGCATTTCTTGTATAATCTCCCCGTGGAAACCTGTGTCCCCGATAAATTCATGAGAGAATTTAACATTAAGTCAAGGATGAACATGAAACCTGTAGATTGCCTTCGGATAGCACTGCTCGACTGTATCCCACGCAATATAAAGGTGAGTGAAGAAAAGTGGTATATTATAGATAATGAATGGACATATGACTTTCCATTGCCGATAGATTACTTGATATTTCGAGGGATTATTACTCTTATCACCGATCTTCAAGCCCAAGTTCAACACGGAGTTTCAAAAGATCGGCCTGTAGCTATATTTCGTGGGTACGGTAAAAGACGCCAATACATACCGTGCAGCTGGTTGGAAATATTACAGACAATGAAAATTCCTATTGATGAGATGGCGTACTGGGAAATGCAGTTTGATAATCATGTCTTGTCCACGAGCAAAAACTTGCGAGTTAGGCTCAAGAAAAATACTAAGATGCTTATTCGTGTTGTGCGACTTAGGCTCAAGAAAAAACCCAAGGCGCTTACTCGTGTCGCCATTACTGAGATAAAGACAAGCCCGGAGATTCTATATGAAATTCGCTCTATACTACGAAAGGTGAAGAACCGGTTTTTAAGGGTTCTATCACTGCTGTGAGCACAGACCTGTGAAGAAGGCCATTCAGCACAGCTTTCGTTATGGCAAATTGGAGAACCCGATGGATGAAAGATACAGGGATGCTCTTAGAATCAAATAAAGTAATGTCATTGAGGTGTTAGGCATGATGGATTTCAATTTGGTGACAGTTGTTTCTGGTCTGCCTCGTTCAGGCACATCGTTGATGATGCAGGCATTAGAAGCCGGAGGGATACCCGTGCTTACAGACAACATCCGCAAGAGAGATGAAGATAATCCCAAGGGGTATTATGAATTTGAACCTGTAAAAAAGACGAAAACCGATTCTTCGTGGGTGGCAGATGCTGTTGGCAAAGCTGTGAAGATGGTTTACCGGCTGCTATACGACTTGCCGAAAGATTATGAATACCGTGTCATTTTTATGAGAAGAAACATGAATGAGGTGCTGGCCTCTCAAAGGATAATGCTCGAGCGAACGGGCAAAGAAGGCGCAAACACCAGTGATGAAAAGCTTGCTGACCTGTTCAATAGGGATCTGGAAAAGGTTTACCGGTGGGTAGAGGACCAAGACAACTTTTCAATGGTTTCAATAAGCTATAATGAAATGATTAAATCGCCACTGTTGGAGTGTCGTCGGGTAAATGAGTTTCTGAGGGCTGGCTTAGATGTTGATAAGATGGCTTCAGTTGTGAATCGTTCCCTGTACCGAAACAGACGGTAAATGCGCTATTAAATTTAAT